>CAZUNU010000041.1:0-18390 GCA_964622105.1 uncultured Sangeribacter sp.
ACAACACTCGCTTCGGTCGCGCCAACTGGTCGAACATGCTCAACGGCTGCTGGGGTATGTGGTCTTGCGGCTGGGACTTCCACAAACCTTCTCAGGATCTCGTAAACGCCTATAAGACTGAAAATGGTCTGCCTATGTTTGACAACTATGCTTCGAACAACGCTTACCCTGTGATGGGCAATGTGAATTCACAGAAATGGGATCCGCGTGTGTTCCACACTATAGGAATGCCTACTTTCCCTTACAAGTATGAGGCTGAGTATATGATGACAACGGCTAACTCACGCACTCCAAATGATTATGGATTCTACACTTCGCTCAAAGACGTGCCTCAGCGTAGCGCCGGGGAGACTTTCGAAGGTTCCTGGCAGGCTTTTGCAATGAATGATTACGTATTCCGCTACACCGATGTGATGCTTATGCGTGCAGAGGCCATGATCGAGCTTGGCAACCTTGAAGGAGCCCGTGCCATCATCAACGATATCCGTCAGCGTGCTGCCGATTCTGTTGAGAAGCACATTGCTTATGCAAAGGATTTCTGTGAGATAGCTCAATATTCAGCCGCTACTTTCGGCAATCAGGACCATGCACGCGAATGTCTCCGTTGGGAACGTCGCCTTGAGATGGCTATGGAGAGCAGCCGTTACTTCGACCTGCGCCGATGGGGTATTGCCTCAACTGTGCTCAATTCTTACTTCGAAAGAGCCAAGAACAACAGCTACGAAGGCACCGCTTACGGCAAGTATTACGAGAATGCTCACTACACTGCCGGTAAGAACGAGTTCTATCCCGTGCCTTACAACCAGCTCTACTACGTCCCGGGTCTTTATGTTCAGAATCCCGGTTATTAATTAATCTATAATATTTTTACTAATCTTACAACGACAATTCGATGAAAGCTTATTCATTCGTTCTCTGTGCAGCCGGCCTTCTTGGCCTGGCTGCCTGCCAGAACAAAGACTATGACATAGTGGCTCCGATTATCAGCCCTATCGCCGCCGAGAATATCACCGGTCAGCTCGTTGATAACTCCTACGTTTGGTCATGGACCCCCAACGATGGCAAATCAATGGAGATCACGATTCTCAAAAACGGTCAGAATGTTGGTTCAGCCACGTCTTCCACAGGTTCATATACGCATGAGAACGTGGAGACAAAAGCGAACTATACCTATATCTTCAAACTCACCGATGGAAAGAATTTCTCACGTGGAGTGATCAAGGAATTCTCCCGTGGTGGAGCCGATCCTGTCAGTGCGATCGTTCTTTCCCAGATAGAGAAACCAAATGCCGGGTATGATGCTCTTGTAGAGTGGACACCTTCACCGGATGCAACCGAGCAGACTCTTACAGCTACATGCGGAGACCGTGTCATTTCACAGACACTCCCAGCCGGCACCACCAACTTCACAATATCTGATGTGGAGGATGGAGATGAATGGAATGTAGTGATCGTAGCTTCCAACAGCGAAGGCAAATCTCTTCCGGCTTCCGGCTCACTCAAAATCGGTAAGACTGCAGTTGGTTTCCTGAGCATTTATCCTACAGAAAATGATCTTATCACTAAAGGTGACGATGATGAGGCTTGCGCATGGCTTTGGCTTAAGAGCGAATATCCTGCCGCTGCTTATATTTACTTCGGTGATATCGCTTCTGCTGAAACTCTCGAACCTTACCGCGTACTCTTCTGGATGCGTGACCTTGAGGAACGTCCCGAGAATGAGGTGTTTGAGATGCCCGAGGTTGTAAATAATGCCACGCCCGCAGTAAGAGAATGGTATGCAGCCGGTGGTAACCTCCTTCTCTGGAGCCACGCTACAGCCTATATCGGCACGCTCGGCAGAATCGAGACCGACATGCTCCGCAACAACGACCGCTCGATCGGTCTTGGCCGCGGTGGTTGGAACGGCGACACATGGAAGATGGCAGTGCAACTCCATCCCGGAAGCCGCTTCAAGAAAGATCACTCCAATCATCCCATCTTCAAAGGTCTTGACGTAATAGAAGAAGAGCGCACAAAACTCATTCCTTTCAAAGGCCCGGGTTGGACAGAGGATCACAACTGTCTTTATTTTAACCTTCCCGCTGTGATCACCGGTCTTGGCAATCAGGATGAAGCCTGCTACAACGCAATCACAGCTACTTACGGCATTTATCCTCTCGGTACCTGGGATTCACAGATAGATTGGGTGTCACAGCTAAACGTCTGGGAAGCTCAGCAGGGTAACACGGAATTCAAGGGAACCGTGCTCTGCATCGGCAACGGTGGTTGCGAATTCTCTCTCAAGAATGCCGACGGCACACCCGATATTTCAGCTTATCCCAAAAACAATCCTTATCAGGGCAATGTGCTCAAACTCGCCAAGAATTCTATAGAATATCTCAAGACAAGATAATAAGTGGAATATTTTGGTTAAAAATTCCTTGCTCCCGGAGGTCAGACTGACAACTCCGGCTTCCGGGAGCCTCAATCACATAAAAACATAGCATCAAATGAAACTTTATAATATTCTCCTCTTTTCAGCCCTTTGTATCGGCGCCTGTGCTTGTGAAGACGACAAGAATCCTCATCCGTCGTGGATAAACGGTGAGGACACCGAAAAACCTGATGATCCTCAGAAGCCTGACGAGCCTACACTTTCAGCCCGCAATGAACAATATCGTCCGCAGGTGCACTTCACTCCGGCGAAGAACTGGATAAACGACCCCAACGGCATGGTTTACGTAGATGGAACTTACCATCTCTATTATCAATATAACCCACAGGGCAACGGCTGGGGCAACATGAGCTGGGGCCATGCAACTTCTACTGATCTAATCCATTGGGAGGAACAGAAGGTGGCAATGGTGCGCAACGAATGGGGCGACATTTTCTCCGGAAGCGCAATCCTTGACAAGAATAATGTAGCGGGATTCGGCAACAATGCAATCATAGCTTTCTATACGGCTTCAGGTGAACGTCAGCAGCAGTGTATGGCTTATAGCACAGATGGAGGCATGACATTCACCCAGTATGAGGGCAATCCTATCATTCCTAATACTGATCTTCCCGAAATACGCGACCCGAAAGTGATATGGCATGAAGAATCACAAAGCTGGGTTATGTGTCTGGCCCTCGGATGGTCGCAGAAGATTGAGTTCTGGGGTTCGAAGAATCTTAAGAATTGGGAGAAACTCTCAACCTTCACCACTGATGCCGCCCGCTCCAATATCGGCCAGTTCGAATGTCCGGATCTTCTCCGTATGCCTTACAACGGCGGTGAGAAATGGGTACTTATAGTTAGCAACAATCCCGGCGGTCCCGTGGGCGGTTCAGGCACAGAGTATTTCGTAGGTGACTTCGACGGCAAGGAATTCAAGGCTATGGATCTCAACTATCCTCTCTGGCTTGACTATGGCGCCGACAACTATGCAGGCGTGACATGGAGCAATACTCCCGGACGCTATATCCTGATAGGCTGGATGAACAACTGGAATTATAGTGGCGACGTACCTTGCAACCCCTGGCGTTCGGCAATGACTCTTCCGCGTGAACTTGTGCTTAAAGAGTATAACGGTACTCCTCTTCTTACAGCAGCAGTTGTCAAGGAATTGGATGGTATAGCCGGCGAGTGGACGGCTGCTCCTGACGGCTATGTTGGAAATCTTGACGCTTATGAGGCACGCTTCAAAGTGAATCTCAAAGAGAACTCAGTGATTCGTCTGGAGAACAGCAAAGGCGAGTATCTTGATGTTGAAGTTAATGTGGCTGCCCGTAGGTTCGTGGCTAAGAGAACTTCTACAACAGGTGAAGTGAAATTCAACAGTTCGTTCTCCATCCCGAGTATTCCTGCACCGTTCAATACAGATGCAGATGAAGTTGAGCTTCATGTAGTAGCCGACTGTTCCTCTGTGGAAATCTTCAGTACCGACGGCACAATGGTGATGACAAATCTCGTCTTCCCAATTGAAACTTACAACCGTATTTCCAACGTAGACAATGTGGAATATCGCAAACTCAATTCCATCTGGTAAGAGACTATCACAAATCTTGAAAAAAGCGCCCCGCTTCTGGAATAGAAGCGGGGCGCTTTTTTGGGTTGGTCAAAATCAATCTGAAAGTGGGACGACGGGTCCGGTTATATAGAGCATTTCGGTGCGACGCGCGCAGGTTTCACATGCCGGGAAGACGTAACGAGTGCGGTCGGTTGAGAAAGCTTTCACGGCTATTGCTCCTTCTGTGGCCGGTCGGTCACAGATCTCATGGGCGCATTTACCGGGGTGCAGCCCAGTTATGGCGCTCCAATACTCAAGTCGATTGCTGTAGCCTGCCGGAGAGGGCAGCACAGAGGCACTCATCACATTTTTTATAAGTATCTTCTCTTCCATGTGTTATGTTTTTGTTTGGAGTCAACGGCTATAGAGCGAACCGGGTAAGGGTCGGCAGTTGTAGCAAGATGCCATAACTTCTCCATAGGCACCGGCTGAACGTAGCGCTATGTAGTCGCCCCTGTGAGTGATTGGTAAAACCTCATCCACTCCAAAAGTATCAGATGACTCGCAGATTGGGCCGACTACATCATATTTCTCCATAACGTCTGAAGTAGAACTGATGTTCTCAATCTTATGGTGGGCCTGATACAGAGCAGGACGAATTAGGGCTGCCATACCCCCGTCAAGAATCACAAATCTCTTACCGATTCCATCCTTGACATAGACAACCTTACAGATTAACGAGCCACATTGCGCCACTATTGCGCGTCCGAGCTCAAAGTGAAGCTGCTGGCCGGGCTTCAGAGGAAGATTTTCTTTGAATACATCGAAATAAGCCTTGAAGTCAGGGATGGGATGAGCGTCGGGGTCATCATAATCAATACCAAGACCGCCGCCTACGTTGATAGTTGGTATCTCTATCTCCGGATATTTTTCCTGAAGCTTCAGAATACGCTCGCAGAGAATCTTATAAGGAGTGAGATCTGTGATCTGGCTACCAATGTGGAAATGCAGCCCCTTGAATGAGAGGTTAGGCGATTCGATACATCTCTTCATGAGCTCAGGAAGCGCCGAGCGATCGATGCCGAATTTATTTTCTGCCAGTCCTGTGGTGATGTAATGATGTGTATGGGCATCAATTTCCGGATTTACACGAAGTGCCACGGGAGCGACCATTGACATTGAAGCAGCAATTTCTTCTATCACTTCAAGTTCGGCGGCTGATTCCACATTGAAGCATCCTATTCCTAATTCGAGGGCTGTACGGATCTCCTCATCTGTTTTGCCTACACCGGCAAATACAATTTTCGGAGCCGGGAAACCAGCTGAGACGGCAGCCTGGATCTCGCCGATGCTCACCGTGTCGGCACCGAGACCTGCGGCGGCTATACGCCTCATTACCTCGGGATTGGCGTTGGCTTTCACAGCATAATGCACGCAGTAAGCCGGATCTTCGGAATTTTCATTAACCGCATGTAGAGTGTCGTCAAGAAGATGTAGATCGTAATAATAAAAAGGTGTCTGTACCGAAGCGAAATGATCGGTAGGGAAAAAAGTCTTTGTCATGTTTATGTCAATCAAAATTTTGGGGGCCAAATTTACTGATGGCCTTGATTATTATGCCGTGATTGACTGTCCGCACGGATTGTCAATCACGGCCATTTAATGAGATTCAGAATAAATGCCGGCTGAGCAATTGAAGGGCCTTGATTTTGTCAGCCTTGCGAATGAGGAGCGAGATGTTGTAGTTGCTTCCTCCGTAAGAGATCATTCTGACGGGGATCTCACGCAGTGCATTGACAACCTCAGCCTCAAAGCCGCGGTTCTGCCACTCCAGATCACCAACAACGCAAACTATCACCATATCGCGGTCAACAGTGACGTTGCTGAATTCTGAAAGCTCTTTCAAGATTGCATCAAGACTACGGTCGTTGTCAATCGTTACTGATACACCTACCTCTGAAGTGGTGATCATGTCGATTGGAGTCTGGTGCTTTTCGAAGATTTCAAACACCTTGCTGAGGAAACCGTAGGCGAGAAGCATGTGACTGCTTTTTATCTTGATTGCAGTGATGTTATCTTTAGCGGCCACAGCCTTGATTGTCTGTGTGGGCTTGGTGTTGAATATCACCGTTCCCGGAGCCTCCGGCTGCATTGTGTTGAGCAGACGCACAGGTATATTGGCGTATTTTGCAGGGAGCACACATGTGGGATGTAGAATCTTGGCACCGAAGTAAGCCAGCTCTGCAGCTTCCTCGAAATGAAGTTCGCTCACCGGACTGGTGCCTTCTACGAAGCGGGGATCATTGTTGTGCATGCCGTCGATATCAGTCCATATCTGTATCTCCTCAGCACCTATCGCCGCTCCGATGAGAGAGGCTGTATAGTCGCTTCCGCCTCTTTGCAGATTGTCAATCTCTCCGTCGGCGTTGCGGCAGATGAATCCCTGAGTAAGAATTATATCCACATCCGGGTATCCTGCGAGGATACGGTTGATGTTTTCACGTATATAAGCCTGATCCGGTTCGCCGTCGGGAGTGAGACGCATGAACTCAGTTGCATCCAGGAGCACGGAGTTGAGTCCTTTCTCACGCATGTAAAGAGCTACAAGCATTGTGGATAATTTCTCACCGTAAGCTACAATTTCCTTTTCTTCCTTCACACCGAAGGGTTTGCCGACGTAGGAACGAAGGTCGGCAAAAATAGTGTCGAGCTTTGCGAGTGCCTCCTGATATGTGTCGGGAGAAGTCAGGAGTTCGTAAGCTGTGTGGCGATACTTCTTTTCGAGATCATCGATATATTTAATGGCGTTGGCATTTTCACCATCTTTTATGCACTGGGAAAGGTTGATCAGGCTATTGGTTGTGCCTGACATCGCGCTGAGTACGACAGTAACGTTGCCGGAGTTCTCAACGAGCGCAACTACATTCTTCATTCTCTGGGCACTTCCCACGGATGTGCCACCAAATTTCATTACCTTCATATGTAGAAAAACCTGTTGCTTCAGGGTCTGATGAAAATTCTTGCATGCTAAAAGCTTCAGTAGTCATTCGTTTGCCCGGGCTTTAAAAAAGTCTCTGAAGGAAATGCAGAGATTTTCCTGAGGAAAACTGAATACACTGTAAGGAGCAAGAACTAAATTCAGAGTGAAGTATATACCTATAGAAATTTGTGCAAAATTAATGAAAAAAATCGGAATTACGTGAAATCTGAGACGTCCAAATAAAAAAACAAGGCATTATGAGGATAAAAAGAGAGAAATGCCACAGATTTTTAACAGAATTAATGGGGATTTCACTCAAGGCGTCGCGGAATAGCTACCATATACATGGTATATTCTGACGGTTGACATGGCATGTTAATGCAATGCGTTTCAACGTATGGTGGATGCAATCCGCTTCAGGGTAGGCTTGGTAGAGCCTTATTTCATCTTGTTTTTGTACATGACACGAAATTCTGAAGGAGAACATTTTTTCTTTTCACGGAAACATCGGCTGAAATGGCTCACATTGCTGAACCCACATTCATAACAGATCTCCGAAACAGTCATTTGAGTGTCGACAAGCCGTCGGGTAGCCAGACCTAATCGCAAATTAGTGATGTATTCGCTGACCGACATACCGGTACGCAATTTAAAGAATCGTGAAAAAGAAGATTCGGTCATTCCGGCAAGATTTGGCAATTCTATAAGCCTGATTTTCTCAGTCACGTGTTCAGAAATATACTTTTGCACCTTTGTAATACGTCGCGAGTCATTGGTAGCAAAGGTATTTGAGAAGGTAGCACTTGACAATATGCGCATGTCTTTTCCTTTTGCAAGGGTATCCATAAGTTTATGTAGAGCAAACATCTTGTCGAAAGGATCTTCGATTTCGATAACTTTTTCCAATCTGTGGTAACTATGCAGCACGGTTTCAATACCGAAAGTCACACCATTTGATGATATTTTTAGAAGTTTCAGGATGTGATGCAGTTTATTGTCTGTGAGATAGTCTTCCACATAGAAATTAGGTGCAAACTGAATGGTAAATTCCCGCATATACTTCGACTGGCAGTTGTGCATCTCCCAACCATGTTCAATTCCGGGACCAATAACCACAAGGTCGAAGTCGGAGAGTTCCTCAATTGAATCACCCACAATGCGTCTCGCGCCTTTGCAACCATATAGGAAATTGATCTCAAAGGCATCATGTCGGTGGATAGGATAATCGAAAGATGTCTTTTTTCGTTCCACCGCATAGAATCCACATGGGTTTTGGATTGGTACTATTTCTGTAATTATTTCATGGTCAAGATCTTTCATAAATGATGTCAGGGATTATTGTTTTGCATTTCTTGTGCAAAAGTATTCATTTTTTTTCTAATTTCCCAAATATTGTTTATGTCATGGCAATAATCCGGATAAAAGACTTGTGTAATTTTTTCATTATCCTATGAAATATTAATCAAGACTATTTTATAATTCCAATTATATGAAGTATATTTAATTTCTTGTATAATAGTTTGTTATTTAAATTTTTATGATTTGGGGAAGGAGTGCTGATGTTCTGAATTTATCTTTTTATTATCTGATTTTAAGATATATTGTTCATAGTCAAAATCAGAACAAAGAGAATGGCTGAGAGTATGTAATTTAGCGGTGTCAAAAAAAGTTGCAACAAATGACATCTATTTCTAAGAACCTGACAAACTATCAAACAAAAATTTAAACCTCATGATTAAAAAGAAACTCACATTGCTTCTTTCGGCCGGATTGGTGGCATTAGCAGCCAATGCTGCTGAGCTTGACATCCTGCCGATGTATTCACCCGAACTGTGCTGGAGCGGCGCCTCTCTCAGTGATAAAACTGCTACTTGGACAGAAGGCTGGGGTGGAGTAGTTTTCAATCTTGAAAACAAAGACTATTCCGCCTATAACTATGTAGTGCTCGACTTTGCTGAGCCAACTTCAGTAAAAACCAAGCTTGAAGCATATTACGCTACAGCTAACACTGCAGAGAGCGCAACTGAAGCTGATTCAGGAGCTTCGACTATCATCATGAAACTTGATGAAACTAAAAAGAATGATATAGCAAAGATCGCTCTCATGGCTGCAAAGGCCTCTTCAGTGACTATCACCAAAGCAGTGTTGGTAGATGAGCTTGAAACTGACCCCGTGCTTTTTGAAGGCAGTGTGGAAGTGCCCGATATGAAGAAAGTATATTTCAAGCTTGGGGCTGATAAGTTTATCGGGCTCAAGAAGAATCAAGTGCTCACCATTTACTTTACAACCGGTGAACTTCAGCAATATGCTTCTGTAGACCTGTACTCAAATAATAAGAAACTCGAATGTCAGAATGGACGTACCAATACCAAGAATGATGGTCAGTTTGCACTCGGTACTACACAGACCTCTACCATCATTACAGAGGAATCTGACATCGAAAGTTTGATGACATATGGTCTGCAGATAAAGGGACGCAACGTAACGATTACAAAAGTAACTCTCACAGATGAGGGTGCAAGTGAACCTGAGACACCGGACACTCCACCTACACCGGCTGATAATACACTTTGGACCGGGAACGTGTCAACAGGTACTTGGGCAAACGACGTAACTGTGGATGCTCCCAAGTTCGCATCTTTCAAGGCAGGGGATAAGTTGACGATTTACCTCTCAGTAGACGCAGGTCATGATTTTGGTAATATTGAACTTGACGATCAGAAGTATACAAAACTTGCGGCAGATGGAAAATCAGATGACCTCGACGACTATGGTTGCGTTCAGTCGGGAGTAACTTCTCTTACTTATGTGTTTGACTCAGCAGATGTGGCGCTCCTTAAGGCTAATGGCTTGAGAGTGAAAGGCGCTAATATAACTGTAACAAAGGTTGAGAGAGTTGCATCCGAAGGTGGCGACCAATCAGGAGATGAAAACGGTCAAAAGGAGCTTTGGACCGGAAACGTAGCTACAGGCTCCTGGGCTAACGACGTGACAGTAGATACCGGTGCTTTCTCAAATATCAAGGGTGGCGATATGCTCACAATCTTCCTCACAGTTGATGCGGGAAAGGATTTCGGCAATATTGAGCTTGATGACCAGATGTATAACAAACTCGCTACAGATGGCACTGGTGAGGGTCTCAACAGTTATGGATGCGTTGATCCGGGTGTAACCCAAATCACTTATACCGTTACCAACTCAGACGCTACTCTGCTCAAAGCTAACGGACTTCGTGTAAAGGGTGCTAACATCACGATTACCCGCGTGGTTCTCACCACTGGAGAAGCCCTTCCTGATGATCCGGAGCCAATTGATCAGATCACTCTTTGGACAGGCAACGTCAACTGTGGACAATGGAAAGAGACAATCCTGGTGCCGGCTGAGAAATGGGCTGATGTAAAAGTCGGTGATAAGTTCAAAGTAAATCTCGCTATCAATGCCGGTAAAGGAAAAGGTATTGTGAAGGTTCAAAGTGGCGATGGCTTTGATCTTGAAGTAAACAATAAGGGAACAAATATGGATGCTTCAGGTAATTTTGTTCGTGGTGCCGGTGAGGCAGTATATGACATTACTGCAACTGATCTTTCCAACTTGCAAGCCCACGGTCTCCTGATCTCCGGATTCGCAATCACAGTAACAAAAGTTACACTCCTCGTGCAGGAAACAAGTGGTGTGGCTGAGGTTGAGAATGAAGATAACGCCCCGGTGGAATATTACACTATCAGCGGTATGCGTGTTTCTGAGCCCACTTCAGGTATCTACATCAAGCGTCAAGGTACAAAGGTAACAAAGATTTATGTAAAATAATCCTCATGATATAACTCCGCGTTCAAACAATCTGAGCGAAGGATTGTCAAAACGGCCGGAGAAGGTAAAAGAGATTGTAAACTAAGAGGAGGTTAGTCGAAATTTATCGGCAAGCCTCCTCTTTTTTTGCTTTCTTAGTGTCAGATTCATTCCGCGCGACATGTTGGAATTAAGGAAAAAATATTAATTTTGCGGATAAACCCCTTAATATTGTTTCATGAACCGATTTACAAGATTTGCACTCCTGTCGGCTATGACCGGAGTGATGGCAGGTTGCGGCGGCGGAAAGATCAACTATCCGGCACCTCCGACCGATGTTACAGTGACAGATGATTATTTCGGCACAGTAGTGGCCGATCCCTACCGTCCGCTTGAGAATGATACCGCACCGGCTACCCTTGAATGGGTGAAAGCAGAAAACGAGGTGACGGAGAATTATCTCTCCAAGATTCCTTTCCGCGAGCAGATAAGAGAGCGCCTTACTCATCTCAATAATTACAAGAAGACAGGTCTGCCGGCTAAGGCTAAGGACGGAAAATATTACTATTTCGAGAATGACGGTCTACAGAATCAGAGCGTGCTTTACCGCACGGACAGTATCGGTGGAACACCTGAGGTATTTCTTGATCCCAATACTCTTTCTGATGACGGCACTGTGGCGCTTCAGGGTGTGAGCAGAAGCAACGATGGTAAACATACGGCATATATCATCTCACGCAACGGATCAGACTGGCAGGAGATCTATGTGATGGATACCGAAAGCAAGAAATTGCTTGACGAACATATTGAATGGGTGAAATTCTCCGGTGCTTCCTGGCAAGGGGATGGCTTCTACTATAGTTCTTATCCCCGTCCGGAGAAAGGTAAGGAATTTTCAAATGCCAACGAAAACCATCAGATTTATTACCATAAGCTCGGCACTCCCCAGAGCGAGGATAAACTCGTTTATGAGGATAAGGCTCACCCTTTCCATTTCCACAGCGCTTATGTGCCGGAGACTGAGGATCTGCTCTTTGTGACCGGAAGCGGAGAGGGAAATGGTAATTCGCTGATGGTGAAGAATCTAAAGACCAACAGCGACTGGATAGTGATGGAACCGAGTCAGGACTATGACATCAACATTCAGGATGTTGATAATGGCAAAGTCTATATATTGACCAACTGGAACGCTCCCAAGAATCGTCTTATGGTGGCTGATCTCAAGAATCCCCGTAAGGAAAATTGGAAAGAGCTCATCCCGGAGGGTGAGGGCGTTATGACAGGTATGCAATTTGCCGGCGACAAACTTATCGTGAGCATGGAGAAAGATGCTTCGGATCATGCCTACATATATGATAAGGAGGGCAAGATGATCCGTGAGATGGAATTCCCGACTTTTGGCTCTGTGGGAATTTCTTCAGATAAGGATAATGATGAGGTCTATTATGCTCTCTCTTCATTTGCATATCCCTCGACCCGCTTCTCTTACGATATGACAACCGGAGAGAGCAAGATGATCGGTCAGGCTGAGATAGAAGGCGTGAATCTGGAGGATTTTGTGACCGAGCAGGTATTCTATCCCTCTGCCGATGGCACAAAAATTCCGATGTTTATCACTTACAAGAAGGGCCTGAAGAAGGATGGCAAGAATCCTACTTACCTTTATGGTTACGGCGGTTTCAACGTGTCGCTTACACCGGGTTTCTCTGCCAACCGTCTGCTCTGGCTTGAAAATGGTGGTATCTACGCACAGGCCAATCTGCGTGGTGGTTCCGAATACGGAGAGGAATGGCATCAGGCCGGTACAAAGCTCAACAAGATGAACGTATTCAACGACTTTATAGCGGCTGCCGAATACCTTATAGATGAGGGCTGGACGTCGCCTGATTATCTGACAATCGAAGGCGGTAGTAATGGCGGTCTTCTCGTTGGCGCTACAGTCAATCTACGTCCTGAGCTCTTCAAGGTAGCAATACCTCGCGTGGGTGTGATGGATATGATGCGTTATCACCTCTTCACCATAGGCTGGAACTGGGCTTCTGATTACGGCACAAGCGCTGACTCCAAGGAGATGGCTGATTATCTCTTGAGCTATTCACCGTTGCATACCATCAAGAACGACGGCACTCCTTATCCCGCTATTCTGGTGACAACAGCCGATCATGACGACCGTGTTGTGCCAGCTCACTCCTTCAAGTATGCGGCAGCTCTTCAGGCTGCCAACACCGGAGATGCACCGAAGCTTATCCGTATAGACAGCAAAGCCGGCCATGGCGGAGGCAAGCCGATGACCAAGGTAATAGATGAATATACCGATCTCTATTCATTTATATTCAAAAATATTGGCATGACTCCGAAAAAATAAATAATTTTATTTGGTATGACTTAATATTTCTCTGTCAAAAAGGGAGGATTTCACTGTTGAAATCCTCCCTTTTTGTAAAATAATGTAAAAATTTAGACATAATTGTAAATTAATATTAAATTGCAAATATTTTTTTATGTTTTATAGCATTGTTTGAAAATTAATTTGTAATTTTGCATTGAGTTTTTCATGGTATTAGATTTTAAGGTTAACAGAAGATTGGTTGTCGGGATGACAATCAATTTTTTTTATGTCCTTTTTGAAGGTATTATTCATTTTTTGAGGATATTTTTTTCACTCTTTTTTGAAGGAGTAAATAAAGTAATAGAACGTTCCTGATAATATTTTTTGACTTAGCTGCTCTTCGAACCAACCATTAATTAGTGACGTTAAGTAAATAGGAAATAGTTCCAATCGAAAAATCAATATTCTTGTTTTTAGTTTGAGCTGTTTCCAATAACTTTTACTCTCCACTCAACTTCAACTCTCCATTCAGTACTGTTCTCCACCTTAAACTATACACCGCAAAATGGATTGGCTAATCACGTTTTTTCAGAAGAACCCCGTAATTCCAATTTTTCTTACACTCGGTTTCGGATTCTGGCTCGGTAAACTCAGATATAAATCATTCAGTTTAGGATCTGTTTCGGCTACTCTCATTGTGGGCGTACTTTTTGGACAGATGCAGATCGAGATTCCCCAGATTCTGAAGACGGTGTTTTTCCTATTGTTTCTGTTCTCAATAGGTTACAGTGTAGGTCCGCAGTTTTTCCGGTCGTTCAAGGGAAGCGGGATCAAGCAGATGGTGTTTGCTGTGGTATTGGCACTGATTTGTGCAGGCACAGTGATATTGGCAGCACGTATCATGGGTTATTCCACGGGGGTGGCTGCTGGACTATATGCCGGCTCGCAGACTGTCTCCGCTTCATTAGGTCTGTTAGGTGACACTGTAAGGGAGATGCCGATGGAAGCTACCCAACGTGATTATATGCTCAAGATCATTCCTGCTTGTTATGCAGTGACGTATGTGCTCGGTGCAGTAGGGTCGGCATGGTTCCTATCAAATATAGGGCCGATGATGATGGGTGGATTGAAAAAGGTGAAGGAAGACGTGGCTCGTATAGAGCAGGAGATGGATTCGGGCGATCCGATGCCTGAACCGGGTCAGATTCAGGCAGCACGACCTGTTGCTTTCAGAGCTTATAAAGCCACATGCGATTATTTCGTAACGCCAAAGACTGTAGCCGAGCTTGAAGATATTTTCCGTCGCCATGATCTGAGAGTATTTGTAGAACGCTTAAGGATAAAGGGCGAGATAATGGATCCTCAGCCCGATCAGTTGATTTATAAAGGCGATACAGTGGTGCTCGGTGCGAGAAAAGAGGAGATTATCGACGTCCATGAGTTCCTGGGGCCGGAAGTGGCTGATCACGAACTTCTGAATTTCGGAGCGGAGAGGACACCTGTAACGGTCTCTGCCGGTGGAGCCGCAGGCATGACGCTCGGTGAACTGAGGAAACAACCTTACATGAGGGGAGTGGTAGTGGCTTCACTCAAACGAAACAATCTGAGCATTCCCGCCAAAAACAAGACTGAACTTCAGCGTGGAGATATCATCATACTTGTAGGTTTGCCGAGAGACGTGACCGATGCAGCCGTCAAGATCGGTTATGCCGACCGACAGACAGACACCACAGACATGGTCTTCGTAGGATTGGGTATAGCTATCGGGTGTATAATAGGAGCGTTAAGTTTCAAGATCAAAGGTATACCTGTGTCTCTGAGTATGAGTGCAGGCGCTTTGATTTCGGGTCTTGTGTTAGGGTGGCTTCGTACACGTAAACCCTCCTACGGACATATCCCTGGACCGGTAGTGTGGATATTCAATAATTTGGGACTTAACATGTTTATAGCCATTATCGGTCTTACTGCCGGTGCTTCATTCATGCACGGTATTCGCGAAGCCGGAGTGCTGATATTTTTTGTAGGAGTGATCTGTACTTTACTCACCCTTACTATAGGTATCATTTTGGCTCGCAAGGTATTCCGTTTCTCAACACCGGAGACATTGGGTTGCGTGGCAGGAGCTCGTTGTGCCGTTGCCGCAATTGGGGCGGTTCAGGATACACTTGAAAGCGATGTCCCAAATTTAGGATATACAGTGACATATGCAGTTGCAAATATCGCCCTCGTTTTCTCTTCGTTGATTGTGCTCTTTGTGGCCTGAGAAATACGGTATGTTTTGAAGTTTGAGTGTACGATTTTGAGGATTGAGCGTAAGTTTTTAAGGAGTGATAGGGTTAATTTTTGTCTGAATCTTTCAGTAATGGGAGGAAACGGCCATAAGTCAACATACGCCATATCCATTCCAGAGGACCGAAACGGAAGAAAGTTAGCCAAACACAACTGAACAAGATCTGGAAGAGGAATACTCCGAGGGCTATTAGTTCTGTTTCGCCGAGTCCTACGGAGGCTCCTATGCCTAAACCTATTCCGTAAAAGAGAAAAATACCGATCACGGATTGGGATATATAGTTGGTGAGCGCCATACGTCCAGGCCATGCAAACCATTTCCATACTGCCAATTTGCTGTGGTTTATGCAAAAGAGGCCGAGTAGGGCGGCATAAGCGAATCCCAATGGATATACACTGATGGTGTAGAGAAAGGTATGAAGTCCGTTTCCCCAAGGATGGCCCGAAACGCCACTGTAAGCGTATAACACAGAGAAAGGTAGGCCGATTACACATCCCCATAGTGCCAAATTCTTGAGTAAGCTTCGGTTCCTGGCTAAATCAGCATATATCTTATGCCGTCCGACAACAAACCCGATCAAAAACAGACCCATTACTTTAAAATAGCGGTTGCCGTCTATAAATTCATACATGCGTTCCCATGCGCCCTGCATAAGAAATTCATGAACTGAGCGATAACTGTCTGCATCGCGTAGCCATGTGCCGAAGTTTGCTTCAGTTATGCCGTAACTATCAGCGTATGCCCACCATTTGTCATATGGAAAGGCAGCCAGGAAAATGCCGCATGTTTCGCATGTAGCATCAATGACTATCGGTAACAGAAGCAGAGCGGCGGCTGTCAGGAGTATAGGTCTGTCTTTCATATTTCGGAAGAGAGGGAGAAGCATACCGAGAACTGCATAGAGCAGAAGGATATCGCCACTCCATAGAAGCATCAGGTGTGTGCAACCTATAAGGGCTAAAATGAACATTCGACGGTAGAATATCCGGAAACCGTTGGCACCTCTTTCCGCAGCGTGAGAGATTATAATGGAGAATCCAATTCCGAATAGGAGCGAGAAAAGGGTATAGAATTTACCGTCGATGAAGAGGTATTGAAGAAATTTCACAATCCTGTCTGCCGCAGCAGAGGGCATAGTCTCAATGACTGAGTCGGGTTGAAATGTATAAAGAGAAAACTCGGGATAGTTCGCGAGGCACACTCCGAGCAGAGCGAACCCGCGGAGAGCGTCAAGGAAAATATGTCGTTGTTTGGCCGCCACCGGCGCCATCCCTCTGTCATGATTATTATTCATGAGCATGAATCAAATTTTGAAAAGTTAGCACTACGAATTAGTATTGTCAATAGTTCATATTGACTACGAATTTAGTATCAGCTACAAAAATAGTCAAAAATTCTTTTACTTTATTCCTTGCTGTCATAATCATTTATTTGAACAAGTGTATGTATCAACTTTATGCTCTTAACTTTCTTAAGTGATTTGCGACTTAAACATGATCTTTGATATAGGTGTTTGTCAAATTTAGAATAGAAAAATATATAAGGTATACTTTAGTGTTCAATTTTTTACTATATTTGCAACGTGAAAGGTCTTTTGGAACAATTAGGTAATATTCCTGTCACTGCTGCTACCCTGGAATCGCTCTTCCCAAATATTAAAGGTGGCAATCAGAAAATAAGGTTGCTTGAGCGTGATCATCAAATAATACGCCTCAAGAGGGGGCTTTATGTGTGTAGTCCAAAGGTAACTGGTATTGCGTTGTCTACAGAGCTGATCGCAAATCATATCTATCCACCTTCGTATGTCTCAATGTCAACTGCTTTACGGTATTATGGATTGATTCCTGAAGAGGTCTACGTAGTGCAGTCTATGACGCTCAAGCACTCCCGTGATTTCAACACGCCTATTGGTAGGTTTGAATACACCTACATTACGAAAGATGTATTTTCTGTTGGTTTGTCCAGCATAAAGGTAAAGAATTATGCCTTTGTGATTGCTTCGCCGGAAAAGGCATTGTGCGATTTGATTGCAAACTCTCCAGGAGTGAATCTGCGCTCTCCTAAAGACGCCGCTCTTTATCTTGAAGAAGATATCAGAATGGAGTTAAGTGATTTCAAACAAATGAATCTCTCAATTTTTGAAGCATACGTTAAAGTCGGAAAAAAGGCAGATTCAATCAGGACCTTATTAAGGTTATTTAAACAATTATGAATGATATTTATAACAGTATGCTTTCCGCATACGATTTATCGACAGAACAGCAAAAGCGAAATGCGATCTTTGAGGTAAACCAGCAAGTGATACTTGCCGGACTTCATAACGGTGGATTTTTCAATGTTGCATCGTTTTATGGAGGAACTTGCCTGAGAATATTCCACGGACTTCAACGATTTTCTGAGGATATGGACTTCTCTCTTATAGCATCGGATGAAAATTTTGATTTCACTAAGTTTTTCCAACCTATAATTGATGAATTTGCAATTGTGGGTCGGGAAGTGGAGATAACTAAAAAAGACAAGAAGAATTTCGGGAAAGTGGAATCTGCTTTTCTGAAAGACACCACCGATGTATATGATGTATCATTTCAGACTGATAAATCCATCAAGATAAAGATAGAGGTTGACACTCAGCCCCCATTGAATTTCAGAACTGAGCAGAAACTCTTGTTACAGCCACACTCTTTTATGACACGTTGCTTTACACTCCCGGATTTATTCGCCGGTAAAATGCATGCCTTAGTCTATCGTGCATGGAAAAACCGTGTGAAAGGGCGTGATTGGTATGACTTCGAGTGGTACGTCCGGCATAAAGTGCCATTGGGGTTTAATCATCTTGCCGAGCGAACTTTGCAGTTTAACAATGAAGTTCTTGACAAGGATTCATTTATTCTCCGACTGAAAGATAAACTGATGTCAGCAAACATGAGTCAGGTAAAGAACGACGTTCTTCCTTTTGTGAAAAATCCTCGCGAACTGGATATATGGTCAAATGATTATTTTGTTCAGCTTGCAGATATGGTGAAGTTTGAAT
>CAZUNU010000042.1:0-18341 GCA_964622105.1 uncultured Sangeribacter sp.
AATTCCTTTAAATTACACAACTTCTCTCTATTTTTCACGACTTTTTTCCATTTCAGACCTAAATATTTTCAAATTTACACAAATAACAGTTCTGTTTTTACGTTTGTTATGTACACATTTCTCCTGTCAAGACAATTTCTTTTCTTCATAAACAAGATTATTGAATTTGCAAACTTTTTAACATAAAAATTTTACACAAGTTTCCCAAAAATATTTTTATAATACTTATACCCAATAACTTATAAATGTTATTTACTGAAAAAGTTATCCAAAACAATATTTTTTATTATAAATTAAGTCTTGAAATATTGCCGAAATAAAGTTTTTATTTTACCTTTGCGATGTGATTTAACCCAATCTCAACCTTTAAAAATCCCCCTCAAAGCTTATATTCACGATGATACAGATAGTTGAGAAGCGAGACGGCCGCATTGTTGGATACAATGAAGAGAAAATCAAGGCCGCAATCAGAAAAGCCATGCTTGCCACAGAGATTGGCGAGGATGAATCTCTGATACAAAAAATTTCGGATCGCATCGGCATGAATGGCTCTACAAAAATGACTGTAGAGGAGATTCAAGACCGCGTGGAGTTCGAATTGATGAAATCGGCTCGCAAGGATGTGGCAAAAAGATATATTGCCTACCGCGACAAGCGCTCCATTGCCCGTCAGGCTAAGACCCGTGACATTTTTCTTGAAATCATTGAGGCCAAAAGTAACGATATCACTCGTGAGAATGCCAATATGAACACGGAGTCACCGGCCGGCATGATGATGAAATTCGCTTCTGAAACCACGAAACCATTCGTCGATGACTATCTGTTGTCTCCCAAAGTCAAGAATGCTGTCCGCAACAACTATATTCATATACACGATAAGGATTACTATCCTACGAAAAGTCTGACGTGCGTACAGCATCCATTAGACCACATTCTCAAAAATGGATTTATCGCCGGACACGGTGAATCGCGTCCTCCAAAACGCATCGAGACAGCTTCAGTAATAGCATGTATCTCACTTGAGACAGCACAGAATGAAATGCATGGTGGACAAGCCATTCCCGCTATTGATTTCTACCTTGCTCCTTTCGTGCGCTATTCCTTTATCGAGGAGGTAAAAAATCTTGAGCGATTTGTTGGCACAGACCTTTCCCATCTTTATAATGTTGAGTTAAAGGATTATGTCTCACGTCCTCTTGATGGTCTGGAAGGAGATGCACGTTATCTTCAACACGCGATGAACAAGACTGTGGAGAGAGTGCACCAATCTATGGAGGCTTTCATCCATAATATGAATACCATTCATTCCCGCGGGGGCAACCAGGTGGTTTTCTCTTCCGTGAATTATGGCACCGACACTTCCGCAGAGGGACGTTGTGTAATCAGGGAACTTCTCAACTCCACGTATGAAGGTGTCGGAAATGGTGCCACAGCAATTTTCCCCATCCAGATATGGAAAAAGAAACGCGGCGTAAGCTACCTTCCCGAGGATCCCAATTACGATCTATATAAGCTCGCATGCAAAGTCACAGCACGAAGGTTTTTCCCCAACTTCTTAAATCTTGATGCTTCTTTCAATCAGCATGAGCTCTGGAGAGCTGGCGATCCAAACAGATATCTCTACGAAGTTGCCACAATGGGCTGCCGCACACGTGTATTTGAAAACCGTTTTGGCGAGAAGACTTCTGTAGGACGTGGCAACTTATCATTCACTACAGTCAATATCGTGCGTCTTGCGATCGAAGTCATGAGAATCGAGAACAAAGAGGAACGTATCTCTGAATTTTTCCGTAAGCTCGACAAGGTGCTCGATATAACGGCTCAACAACTCGACGAACGGTATCAATTTCAGAAGACTGCCCTCGCAAAACAGTTTCCACTTGTCATGAGTGTCCTTTGGAATCACGCAGATGAACTCAAACCGGAAGACACCATCGAGAAGGTGATCAATCAAGGCACACTTGGTATTGGATTCATCGGTTTGGCTGAGACACTCATAGCTCTTACAGGTAAACATCACGGCGAATCGGAAGAGGCACAGGAACTGGGTCTGCGCATCGTTAGCCACATGCGTGACCGTGTGCAAGAATATTGCACGCAATACGGCCACAACTACTCCGTGCTTGCTACCCCGGCCGAGGGTCTTTCAGGTAAATTTACCAAAGTTGACCGCAAAGTCTTTGGTACAATTCCGGGTATTACCGACAAGGATTATTACACCAACTCCAATCATGTGCCCGTCTACTATCATTGCTCACCTCGTCATAAGGCGAAAATTGAAGCCCCCTATCACAAGCTTACGGCTGGCGGCCATATTTTCTATGTCGAGATTGACGGGGATGCCACTCATAATGAACAAGCCATCATGCAGATCGTAGACATGATGGACAAATATGACATCGGATATGGTTCTGTTAATCATAACCGCAATCATTGTCCGAAGTGTGGTTATGAAAACGCCGACAAAGAGCAGAAATCATGTCCGAAATGCGGTGCTAAGTTTGAGACAATCCAACGAATCACAGGCTACCTCGTGGGCACAACAGACAGATGGAACTCAGGCAAACTTGCGGAATTGAAAGATCGTGTTGTTCACGAATGAACAGCTCAGTATAAATTCCGGTTCTTCTTTTTACATCAATGCAAAACAAATTTAACGTTTTATCCATAATTCGCGGAACCACGGTCGACGGACCGGGGTTCCGCACTTCTATTTATCTGGCCGGATGTAATCATCGGTGTCCCGGATGCCATAATCCACAATCATGGGACTTCAGTGGTGGCAATCAAATGAGCATCGAAGAGATAATGGAGATAGTGAGGGAAGAAGATTTTGACGTCACCTTATCCGGTGGCGATCCCCTCAGCTCTCCTGAGTCTACCCTTTTCTTGATAAATGCGCTCAAAGCTGACGGAAGGAACGTATGGCTATTTACAGGATATACCTGGGAACAAATAATGGCCTCCTCGCAACTTAAGGAGATAGTCTCCAAGGTTGATGTAGTGGTTGATGGCCCTTTCATGGAACATCTGAAAGATCCTGATCTCTTATTTCGAGGTTCTTCCAACCAACGCTTGATTCGTGTAAAGGAATCCCTCTCAGCTTCAGCACCAGTATTATATATTAATTGAATTGCAATACGTTTTTTTAACAATAGTGAGATCTGATTACGGGGTCTTGCTAAAGCTTAATTAGTTGCTACCTAATCTTAACGTAAGCTAAATAAGGCCTGAAGCTTCCGGCAAGGCAAGAAATACCGTTGAACGTATATCAAGAGGGTCTTATTTAAACTTTTTTTCTTCCATTGCGTTAGAATTGTACATCCACCACACAATTACAGAGGTGATTGCAGGTGGAGAGAGTTAATTAAATTATGAAAAACACTGCCGGAGTAACGCCCGGCCAAAATCGAGGAAAATTATGTTTGCATTAGGTATTGCTTTATTGTTAGTGGGTATCGCCATGAGAATATCCCTACGTCTGAAAGATCATCAGTCATCAAGAAATCTTAGTCCTTTACCTGTTCGTCAACGTTCAATTCAACTTGAACTGATTCGTTTAAAAAGTCAAAGAGGATTTGTTGATTCAGGTCTGTTATTGATCAGTGGATTAATCATAGTCTTATTAACAGCAGTCTTTAATTAATCAGAAATAAAATAAATTATAAAGGGAGGTCATCGATCAGATAAACGATGTCCTCCCTTCATATAATAAAGATTATCTTCTTCACAAATAGCTGCTCAGCTCCTTTAAATTATGTAATTTTTAAATTTTTTTTGCATATTTTGTCACAAAAGAGCATAACTTGCGTCTTTCTTTTAAATTACTCTCCTTTCCCTCAAAAAGTCTCTCCATTATAAGATTTTTAACTACATGCTATTTCTAACCACTTCTTAATTGAAAATACATAAATGAACCGATTTATTACAATGGTGCTATTCATAGCAACCATCCACTTAACTCTATCTGCGAGGTCCATTACAGGATTAGTTGTCGCTGAAAAAGACTCCACCGCTCTTCCCGGGGCCATGTGCCGATTATATTCCGACAAACAGCTGCTTGAGAGTGTCACGACTGAGGCCAATGGATCCTTTAGATTTCAGACTGAAGCGAAAACCTCTCTTTCGCTTGAAATATCACTCGCAGGATTTGAAAATGCGGAGGTATATATTGAAACAGGCACAAAAAACGTTAATATCGGAAAGATTTTTCTATCAGAATCCGTTTTTCTCGATGAGGTAACGGTGACGGCCTCAAAAGTCATTAATTCTAAAGGACGAACAATAGTCTATCCAACCGGCGCCGATGTGAGAGCCTCATCCTCCTCCCTCTCACTCTTCCAGAAATTGTCACTTGCCGGGTTGCTTGCAAATCCTATCAATCGCACTCTGACTGTTGACGGAGGTGTGCCAACCATACTCATTAATGGAATACCTTCTACTATTGAAGATTTCAACTCTCTATCGCCTAAGGATATTGAGAAAGTCGAATACTCCCGCAATACGCCTGCAAAATATGCAGATAACGGCACTTCAGGATTCCTCAATATTATGCTGAAGAAAAGAGATGACGGAGGCCAGTTTTACAGTTGGGGTCGCAGTGCCTTGCAGACGGCATTCGTGGATGCCAATATCCGCGCTTCATATCATCAGGGCCCGTCGCAATTCACTCTTTCTTATGATCCTTCATGGCGTAATTACCAAAAAGTGTATGACACTTCAGTATCAAGTTATATAGCTGAAGATTTCAGAGTCAATCTGGTAACTAAGGATAAGAATCCATTTAACTACTTCACCCAGAACATGAGGCTTAAATACGACTACAGTCCGGATATGCAGACTCTTTTTTCAGTTACTTTCCGGGCTACTCCTATGATTAATAAAAGGTATCTTCATGGTCACACGGAAGACTCTTACCTTGGCAACTATGATATCACCTCCAAAGCTAAAAGTAATGGGTTCGCACCATCTCTCGACCTCTTTTTCCGAAAAGACTTCAACAGCAAAAACTCGCTTGAGGCCCAGCTTGTAGGCACTTTGAGTTCAGATAAATATCGCCGCGATTATCAATACGACTTCATGGATGCCACTACAGTTAATTATGTGAATAACGTTGACTCTCGTCGTCGCTCGCTTATCAGCGCAATAAGCTATATTCATAATTTCTCTGATAAGACATCGCTTTCGGCCGGATATCAGAACACTATTTCAAGAAGTGTAAACACATATCTGGATACAGATTATAAGCCGGTCTTGACTGAAAACAATAACTATATGTATCTGAGACTTGGCCAGTCAATAAACAAAGTATATTTCAGTCTGGCTACAGGCATAAAACTATTTTATACGGAGAATGACCTCAATAAACGTCACTTCATACGTAATCTCTCATCTGCACAAATTTCATGGCAACCCAATTCACATTGGAATTTTCGGGCTACAATTAATTACTCCCCTGTAATTCCTTCGCTTACCGCACTCACCGACTATCCGCAACAGACCTCACCCTATCTGATAAGCAACGGTAATCCTGACTTGAAAGTAACTGAAAGTTTGTATTATCGACTTTACTTCAATTTTCAAGCCGGCAAATTCAATGCCTCTTATACAAGCGCCATGCAGACCCGTCATAATGGCGTGACTAATGATATATTCTATCTTGGGGACGAAAAGTTCCTTTCTCAATCAGTAAATTATAGACAATACAGAGCTTTTCAGAATGATATCACTTTAGGCTTGAATAATGTAGCCGGGTTCGGTGCGCAAATTTATATGCGTCTATCAAATTATCTTACTGCCGGAGAGGGTTGGAAACATCGCCTTAATAATTTTGATGCCAACTTCTCCTTATGGTGGAATCGCGGACCATTCACAATTTCCTATTGGAGAATTATTCCGGGAAAATATCTCGCAGGTCAGAGGGTAAGCAAGAATGAGAATGGCGATGCCCTGGCCTTTGACTATAAGCCAGATAAGCACTGGGTGATTGGAGTAAACTGGATGTATATGTTTGACAAGAAAGGTACACGATATCCTTCGTGGTCCTACTCAGCAGTAAACCCTGCTGACAACGACAGGTATATCAAGCACAATGGTAATATGGTCGTAATCACACTAAGTTATTCCGCCGATTTCGGTTCGATTTTCCGTACAGCCAAACGGACTCTCAATAACTCTGACAACTCCGGATCCATCCTGAAACTTTAAACAGTCACTATCTCCATTATTGCATAGAAAGAGGATGCGTCAAAATAGGCTATCCAATGAAATGTAGGGACATCGCTTTACGATGTAGGATTAAGTATCTTGATGATATCAAACCTTTCAAAGGTCGATCTCTACAATTCTTGAATTTTGACACATCCTCTTTTCTTGTATGAAGTGAAGATTAGTCTTCTTCAGCTTCTACTGCCTGAGCTTCATCAGCAGCAGTTTCTATTCTCTGCTGTTTCTCATGTTCTTTCTCCTCTTTTTCTACCTCCTTCACTATCTCTTCGGGAGTTTCTGCCTCTTCTGCCTCCTCCTCTGCAAATTTGGTGTAACCGTTCTCTACAAGGATATTATACCATGTGAATAGTTTCTTGATATCGGAAGGATAAACTCGTTCCTTATCATAATCCGGAAGTATGGCCTCAAACTCATCACGCAGGCCATTGCTCTTTACGAGTGCCTTCACGTCTATAGGTTTGCCTTCATGCTTTGCGTACACGAGATCCAGAATCTCACCCAGAGGTTTGTCGCCAGAATCAGTATACATAGCGATATCGCCAAGCGACACAACCTTATCTCGAGCACTTGCTGGAAAACGCTTTTTGCTACCCAATTCCTCTACCAGAAGAATTTTGCTGTTGTGGGATATGATCTTGAAAAGTCCCGGCTTCCCGGTAATAGATAAAATCTCTCTAAGCATATTCTAATAATTTATATATTTGTCTATTACTAATTTCGAATCCGATGATGCTGAAAGAAGATTGAATATGCATGGCAGAATCAAGTTATCTTTGCCATTCATGATTACGTGGGTCTTCTTTTCATCAAGCTTTGAAAACTCCTCCTTTTGAGTTGCTATCCTGCTTTCAACTTCAGTACGAGACAAGCCGTTGCGTTTCACAACTCGCTCTATGCGCTCTCTCTCCGAAGCTGTTACCAGCCATATAGACTCACACATCGCTTCCATCTTTGAAGTGGCCGGTATTGCAGTCTCACAAAAGGCTATGGTTTCGCACTCTCTTGCAAACCGCACCACATCCTCCCTTACAGCCTTATGGACAACCCTGTTAACAGCATTACGCAATTCATCATCATTGAAGATCTTCGAAGCAATGAATGGCCGATTGATGGCTCTTCTGTTTTCTTCAACTCCGCCTACCGAATGATAGGATTCTTCACCCAATATTTCAATTAGCTGCTCCATTACTCCGAGATCCATTTCCATAATGCGTCTGGCTTCCGAATCACAATCATACACCTTAAAACCGTTGAGTCGTAGAATACGAGAAACCACGCTCTTGCCGCTGCCAATTCCCCCGGTAATCATAATTATCGGTGTTTGGCTATTCTTAATGGTGTCTTCATGAGATCTTCTCTTTTCCATAGATCATACTCTGCTTCGGAAATGAAAAAAGCTATTAGAAATGTCGAATAATCATGTTGAATTGAAATTAATGCTCAGTATTGTAGTTGGGGCATCAGTTCTTAACAATCGTGTACTCCACGCTGTCTGTCTTAAGCGACAGATTCTGAAGACGTTCCGGATAGCTGATCACCTTAACCCTTAGTTTACCGTTACGCGATTCGAGAATCCCACGGTAGTCTACCTGCAATTCTATACTTGGATCGTCATCATCATTTAATCTGCTCATTGCAACATAATAGTCGACGGGCACTTTAGAAGGGAAAAGCAACATACTCTTGCCGTTTGGAACGTTGACGGCGGAAATGGAAATCATAGCCTCTTTCTTGACAAGAGGCTCTACAGGCACCGTTACCTCAATCACTGACGGAACAACACGTGCATTTCTAATCTTCTTAAGACGAGCCTTAACTGTTGTAGATTCTGTTAGGTCCTTGAGTGTAATCAATTCAGATTGCACCGCATGGATAGTGTCAAGCACTGAAGGCTCTCCGAATACATACACGTTTGAGGGACTCGGCTGAAGGTTACCTTCGATTATGCTACCACTGGCTGCCGTTATATTGGAATAAAGCATAATTGGCACCCTCTTTCCTTTATTTGTGGTATAAACCAGCCGCAAGGAATCAAGAGAAGAGGAGGTTATGGTGGATGACGAACCGAAGATACCTTTTAATGCAGATTCCATATCTGCCTTTGTAAACATCAGTATGCCTTTGTCAGAATAGTTCCTGAAATTTATCGCCAACGTCGGACGCCTGTAATGGTTTCGCCATAGAGTTGTACCCTTATCGCTTACACCGACGTGGAATTTCTCGGGGATATCGCTGATAAATGTCACGGAATCAGGCACATTCGTTATGCTGATCCTGACGTTGAAGCTATCCTGGGCATTGTCGTTAAGCGACAATATGATCCAAAAAAGTGTAGATATGCCCACAAAGACCAGAAACAACACTGCGTCGTGAAACCTGGCCGTATCCCGGAGGGTATGCCATTTCTGTTTCAGTATGTCAAGCCGTTTCCCCATATTCTAAAAAACAGCCGCTCACCTCTTCATGGTCAGCGGCTCTGTTATTGACTTGGAATTATTTCTTTACGTCTTTTACAGGTTCAGCCGCAGGATAGACACTTGTCTTGTCTACCTTGATGCTAACACCCGGAGCTACCTCGATAAGGATAGTATAGTCGGTGATTTCTTTGATCTTGCCATGAATGCCACCTGCAGTCACGACTTTGTCGCCATTCTGCATTGCGGCCCTGGCTTTTTCAATCTCCTTCTTTTTCTTATTCTGCGGACGGATCATGAAGAAATAAAAAATCACTACCATCGCTACGATCATCAGCATGCCGCTGAGACCCCCTCCTTCTGCCTGCTGCTGTAGCAGAACCATTGAATTCAATATATCCATTGTAACTTAATTATTAATCTTTTATTTATTTTTGAATTTTTCCCTCCTCACGAAGTCTTCCGATAATCGATGAGAGAAGGCCGTTGACAAAAGCACCGCTCTTGGAAGTGCTGTAGCTTTTGGCCAGTTCGATATATTCATTGATGCTCACTACCAACGGAATCTTCGGGAAATTTATTATTTCAGCCAAGGCTGTCATGGTAATGATGACGTCCATCACTGCAAGTCGGTCAGTATCCCAATGCTCGGAATTGATGAAATCATCAATATATCGACGGTAAAGATCCTTGTTCCTCACTACATCTGTGAACAGCTGAGCTCCGAAGCGGGCATCTTCTTCATCCTTATACATCGGGAGGACTGCACTACGCGCACCATCTTCTTCAAACCGCTTCATGGTCTTGAGGACGAAAGTGCCGATGATTTCGAGATCGTCATTCCAGAACACTGATTCTGTCTCAAGAGCCTCCAGGAAATCTTCATTATGAAGGACAATCTGTTTAAACACGTTTCTCCAGAATTCTGTATCAGTGTGAAGATCGGTAGCCGGGAAATCCATATATTCAGCATACAGATCGGATTCCATTATGGCTTTCAGAAGATCTTCAAGCAGATGTCTGTGATCAGGTAACCATGAAATCTTATTCTCCTCGCAGTATTTTACTACCTCTTCATTTTCCTCAACAGCTTTCACGAAACCATTCTCCACAAATCGCATGTTAGGATTCAAGTCTTCAGCTGTAGGTAAATATTTTGTACGGTTGTCTTCAATCCTGCTTTCTCTGAGTCTGACGAGTTCAACCGGTAGAATAAGAAGTCGGAAATAGAGGTCACGAGCCTTGTTCATGCTGAGACACAGACTGTTGAGTGCATCATCAAGATTATCACGCGAAGCGTAGAAATTCTTGAAAGTCTCCGATAGCATCCCTTTCATTCTTTCCACACCTCCAAGAGTGAAGTTCTCTCGCTTGGTGAAAGCCATATTGAGTCTCGAATCAGGATATAGATACAGGTTTGTGATATTTTCCCAGATCTGATCGTCTTCTCCGGCGCCCGAATTCTGATTTTTTATTAAATTCTTATATAGACCGCTCTCCTTGATCTGTTCGGCCAAAGGTGCCACACAACTCTCAAGGCTGAAAGGCTCCACACGATATCTCTTAAGGAGGGCTTTGATGGTGTCGTCTGCAAGAAGCTTCTTGATGAATCGTGTGTCATCCAATGGTCTGTACCCACCTCTTTTCTCGATGCTTTCCGAGATCTTAACCATCAATATAAGCATGTCGAGATACAGACTGTAGGCGTATCTTTTCTCTTTTGTAGGTGCCGACGGCTTTGATTCCAACATGAAGTGATTTTCAATCAACAGGTAGGAATAAAGTAATTGTATCACCTTTATTCGTATCAACACACGATTTATCATAACTCTTTATGCTCGTTTGTTTAATCTTTATCTATTTTGCCTTTGTCTTTTAAATCGCCTTAATTATCCGGACATAGCCCAAGAGGGTATGATAACTTACCGTTAATCATCAAGGCAGTGCTAAGACTTCAGTGTGCAAAATTACACTAAATACGGATATTTTACAAATTATGCTCTCTTAAATTTCCGTATTTTTTCTATTCAAAATTATATTTCTTCAATCATTTTGGCGCCATACCGGTGTGTAGCCGTTGTCTCACCGCCTCATACAGAATAACTCCTGCTGCAACCGAAACATTTAGTGAACCGATATTGCCTAAGATTGGAATTGCAGCCAATCGATCGCACTGACGAAGCACTTCCGGGGAGATGCCTGTGTCCTCCGCTCCCATTACTATAGCCACCGGAACAGTGTAATCAGCTGAAGTATAGTTTTCAGCACCTTTCTCGGAAGCACCAATCACAAGGTAGCCATTTTCTTTAAGTTTCTTAACGGCTGTTAGTGTATCCCTCTCTCTGCAGACTGGCACATAAAATAAGGCACCGGCCGAAGCTTTTACTGCGTCACTTGTGACTGATGCGCTTCCTCGCTCCGGAATGACTATTGCATCCACTGCTGCGCAATCGGCACTACGGGCAATAGCTCCAAAGTTGCGGGCATCGGTGATCCCATCAAGCACAAGCACAAGCGGAGTCTTACCCTCTTCATACAGAGTGGGAATAATATTGTCGAGGCGGCTATATCCCACAGGTGACAATATCGCTATAGCACCCTGATGATTTTTCATTGTGATGCGGTTGAGCTTCTCCTGAGGAACCTTTTGCACCACTATGTCAAGACCTTTGATCTTATCCATTAACTCTTTGGCAAGATCGCCTCCTAAATCTCGACGCAATAATATCTTATCTATAGTTTTGCCGGCGTCTATAGCCTCCATAATGGCTCTTAAGCCAAAAATATAATCGTTTTTTTCCATTTTTCAATTCATTTTGGGTTATCCGTCCATCTGCAATCAAGTTGCCGAAAAAGAGGAGTTATACACTTAAAACCATGCAAAACCCGAAATTGTTACGCTTTAATTCAATGCAAAACCCTTAAATACACGCCGTTTAATTCAAAGTTAGCCCTAAGAGGACCTTAGCGTTCATTCTGGCAGCATCGTTAACTTCGCTTCCTGAAAGCATTCCGGCAAGTTCTCCAATTCTTTCCTCAATTGAGAGTAACCTGACATGAGACACCGTGCGTTCCTCTTCATCAGTCTTATACACCTTGAAATGACTGCCACCCTTAGCTGCAACCTGTGGAAGATGGGTGATTGCCAAGACTTGCATCTCGCTACCCATTGTTCGCATCATGCTGCCCATCTTATCTGCTATCTCGCCCGACACACCGGTATCAACCTCGTCAAAAATAACTGTCGGTAAATGCATACAACGAGCCATGATTGATTTTATACTAAGCATCAATCGAGCAGTCTCACCACCGGAAGCCACTCTCGCCATAGGTTGTATAGGATGGTTCTTGTTAAAGCTGCACATGAATTCCGCTGTGTCCTGACCATCAGCCGTCAGTTTACCCTGCGTAAGCTCCACTTCGAAACGTAGATTCGGCATACCCAAGGGTTGTGCTGTCACCAAAAGCGCTTCGGCAAAAGCAGCGGCAGCCTCCTTGCGACGTTCCGTGAGTTCGTCAGCTTTACCTTTCAGGATCTTGGCAAGACGCTTAGCTTCCTTTTCAAGTTCTGCTACATTATCATCTCCAAAGTCTATGGCATTGAGTTTATGCCTGAGATCCCTACGCAATTTGATAAGGCCATCCTCATCTTCAGTCTTGAAGCGCTTGATGGCATCGTAAAGCTGGTTCATCCTCGCCGTCACTCTGGCAAGACGGTTAGGATCAGATCCTACACGGTCAAGATAATCCCTCACCGTCTCGGAAATATCCTTGAGTTCAATCCTTGCACTCTCCATTCTTTTCAGAAGTTCTGCATCATCATTTTCATCAAACAATGTAAGGTTGACACGCGATAGATATCCCTCAGCTTCTGACAACTGACTCACAACGCCCAAATCAGATCCATCAAGTAGATTATAGCACTGCCCAAGATCTTCACGTATCTGATCTGCATCACTGAGCATGTCGAATTCTTGTTCCACCTGTTTGAGTTCACCCTCTTTAGGATTGATTTTGTCAAGCTGCTCAAGCTGGAAAGCGATAAACTCACGATTCTCGCGGTTCTTCTCGTTGCGCTCCTTTATCTTGCGTATCTTGGCACGCAGAGTCACATATCGGCCGAAGTCTGCACGATATTCCGCGAGCTGACTTCCGTTGCCTGAAAATGCGTCAATTATCTGCAGATGACTTGCGCTTTGCGAAAGAAGCAGGTTGCTGTTCTGTGAATGTATATCCACAAGATTAGCTGTCACAGCCGTAAGCACGGGAAGCGTGACCGGGGAATCGTTGATGAAGGCACGTGAACGTCCATTAGGCGAAACTTCCCTTCTCACCAATATCTCCTCCGGATTCCACTCCAAACCTTGTTCCTCAAAAATTGGAAGAAGTTCGGGATCCGGTTTGGTAAAGACGGCTTCAATCACCGATTTCCTGGTTTTATCAGAGATAGCCTTTGTTTCCGCTCTCTCTCCAAGGAGCAGCGACAACGCTCCCAACATGATGGATTTTCCCGCACCGGTCTCACCTGTAATTATTGTGAAGCCGGGCGAAAAGCTCATACTTACATTATCTATAAGCGCATAATTCTTTATTGTCAGAGATTGTAGCATCTGAGTCTTTGTTTTTTGCTGTCCGATAATTCTTCAGACAATATTAAGGCTTACTGTTCAGCACCTTTCTTTATCTTTTCAAGACGATCTGTATCCGTCGGGTATATCGGTTGCAGAAGATCATATACTTTTTCTCGCTCGGTCTGAGGAGCTTTGGAATAAAGGTTCACCAATTCATCAAACTTCGCGTCACGGAACATTGAGAGGGCCACAGACATGGGTGCATTCTTATATACATCACCAATAGCCTGAAGACTCTCGGTAATAACCGCCCTACCCTTATCGGGACTCGTGGTCATCTCATCAAGGCCTTTCCTGTAATACTGATAACTCATATCGCGGATCATTGCAGTATTGTTATCTGTGAGCGTACTGAGCACAGCACTTCTGTTTTTCGTATCTTCAAAGGCTCTCCAGCCTATCTCACCACTTGATTGAGCCATCTGTACAACCGCGGCTGCCTTATCGAGATATGGCTGTCCTCCACGTGGCGAGAAACTGTCGAAATCAAGTGTAAGGAACAGATAAGCGTAAAAATCAAGAATACCGGTGAGGTTACTGTCCCAGTTATTATCATTTCGTATCAACTGATCTCCTTCACGAAAGTCAAACTCCACTTTCGTATCCTTGAAGTTCAACAAAGTGGTGGTATAAGTGGAATTATATACGGGTCTTGAAAGTTGCACCTGTATATCTCCCTTCACCTTGTCATCATTATATTCCTTTATAGTAAGGAAAAACCTGCAATCGATCTTTTCATTTGGCATGAATTGAGCGTTTGTCCATTTTGTATCGTTGAAATAGTCGCTGATACTTTGCTGAAGATTATCAAATACGCCTTTGTACGTTCCCTCAATCGAACTGGAGTTCACCTCTACCTGGCAGTTTAGTTCCTGCGCATTTGCAGTAAGATCAAAGGAAATGACACATGCCAATATTACTCCTTTTATCCATATCGATCGCAATTTTACTTCCCAAATCATTTTATCCGCCATATCCACCTTCTATTATTCAATATAACTCTTAATATAGCCCCTATTCAATTTAACCTTTTTACAGCCAGGATCATTGCTTTAATGCCTCAGCTACTGTGTTGACGATATCTACCGCCACTTCCTTCTTGCTTTTTGCCGGGAATTTTGTGACATTGCCATCACGGTTCACAATCGTAACCTTGTTGGTATCTTTCATAAATCCCGCCTCCGGATCTTGTAACGAGTTGAGCACTATCCAGTCGAGATTCTTCTTCTCAAGCTTATGGAAAGCGTTGTCTAACTCATGATCGGTCTCGAGTGCAAATCCTACCAACTTCTGGTTCTTCTTACGTTCACCAAGAGTGGCGGCAATATCCGGATTTCTTACTAACCGGAGTTCCATTTCCTGCGCACCCTCACGCTTTAACTTGGTCTCAGCCACTTCTGCCGGAGCGTAATCAGCCACGGCAGCAGCAAGCACAACTAAGTCTACATCAGAATACCGTTCCGTCACTTCCCTATACATCTCCTTTGCTGAAGTGACATCTACCCGATGAGCCACGCCTGCAGGAGTAGATAAAGCCACCGGACCGGCCACCAATGTAACATCCGCCCCTCGGCTTGCAAATTCAGCGGCAATGGCAAATCCCATCTTACCGCTGGAATAATTGCCTATAAAACGCACAGGGTCGATATTCTCGTATGTCGGGCCGGCAGTGATCATGACTTTCTTACCTGCCAATGACATTCTGCTTCTGAAATACTCTTCGGCTGCCCTGACTATATTTTCCGGTTCCTCCATTCGTCCTTTGCCGGAAAGACCGCTTGCCAGTTCTCCGCTGGCCGGCTCAACTATAATGACTCCGTCCTTCCTCAACGTAGAGATATTTCTTTGTGTGCTCGGGTGAGCCCACATATCGAGATCCATTGCAGGCGCCACCATCACCTGTTCCTTTGCTGAGAGATATGTAGTGATAAGCATATTGTCGGCAATGCCATTCGCCATCTTGCCAATAGTGCTCGCCGTAGCCGGTGCTACAATCATAAGATCAGCCCAGAGACCGAGATCCACATGACTATGCCATTCGCCCGTATTGGCAGCGAAAAACTCGCTCACCACAGGTTTACCACTCAGAGCTGCCAATGTGGCAGGTGTGATGAATTCCTTCCCGTTTGGGGTGATCACGACTTGAACCTCAGCACCTTTCTTGATCAACAGACGCAGAAGATAAGCCGATTTATAAGCGGCTATGCCTCCCGAGATTCCCAATACAATATGTTTTCCCTTCAACATCTCTCCTTCAGTGATTCTGATTATGTTTCCCTTAAACCTTTAATTTCTACACTAAATATTTGCAGAGTTCCTATTTTGACGGGTTTGTTTTAGAGTTCTGATTCTGACGGCGCTCTCTGTCGTATTTGAATTTCAGCTGAAAAAGCACGTCTTTAGTATTCTTTGGAAAATCACCTTGCATCATCCAGTCGTAAAACGAAGGCTCCTTTCTCAAAACCTCTTTCACTGTCTTTCCCTTATGCTTACCGAAATTCATGGTGGGCTCATCGTTATCGTTGAGCACAAATCTTGCGGCAAGATCTATGTTTCTCCCTATGTTGGAGAAGTTGGCCAGGAAAGTCACATCATTTTCCAACTCATCATATTTGTCAAGCTGCCTTTTCAAGACCTCATACGTAGCCTGTGTGTCGGCCAGAGCGGAATGAGCATCTTCAAGCACGGCTCCGCAATAGAATTTGTAGGCGGCAGAGAGAGTGCGTTGTTCCATTTTATGGAAAATGTTCTGCACGTCTATGAAACGCCTCCCTGTAATGTCGAAGTTAAGACCACAACGTGCGAACTCCTCCATCAACAAAGGCACATCAAACTTATTGCTGTTGAACCCCGCAATATCACACCCCTCAAAGATCGCGAGGAGAGATTTCGAGATCTGACGGAATGTGAGTTCATCTTTCACGTCTTCGTCAGAGATATGATGAATGGCTGTGCTGGCCGGCGGAATTGGCATCTCGGGGTTTAGCCGGCGGCTCCTCTTCTCCTCCTTACCGTCTGGGTACACTTTAATGTACGAAATCTCCACTATACGGTCGTGTGTCACGTTAGTCCCGGTGGTCTCGAGATCGAAAAAAATAATCGGACGTTCGAGTTTGAGATCCATGTTCTCGTTGCTTAAATTTTCCGTTCTTTACGTTTGATTAAACCGCGTTCACTTTTGAAGTTACCGCAATCACTCGATCACCTGAAGAGGCATCTGAATAGTCACGATATTTTCATTCTGTTCCTGCTCAAGGGGCTCGAAAATGCCCGGACGTGCCGGATCCGAAAGACGCATCACTACCGTTTCGCCACCAAGATTGCTTAATATCTCGACAGTGAAAGAGGCATTGAAACCGATTGTCATCGGATTGCCCTCATACTCACACATTACCCTTTCCTCAGCAGAAGTGCCATAGTCGAGGTCCTGGGCACTCAGCTTCATCATCGAGCTTGAAAGATCAAACTTTACAAGATTTGATGCTTTACTTGCAAAAATAGCCACCCTTCGCATAGCGTTGAGGAATGTCTCACGGTCTACCTGAACGGTAAACGGATTAGTATCGGGAATAACCCTGTTGTAGTTGGGATAGTTACCCTTTATAAAACGGCACGTAAGGGTGTAACCACCGAATTCAAAACGTGCGCCCTTGGCACCGATAATAAGATTAACGTTACCGTCCTGCTTGTCAAGGATTCCTTTTAGGATGGAAGCCGGTTTGGCAGGCATGATGAATGACCTTACAATCTCAGGGCTAACCTCGTAATTGATATAGCGCACGAGTTTGTGTGTATCACTGGCCACAAAAGTGATGTCGCCCTCATGAATGTCCCAATAGATACCTGTCATCATCGGGCGGATAGGCTCAAGACTTACCGCATAGATAGTTTTCTCTATGCCTTTCTTTATCACGGAAGAAGGAATCTCAAGCTGCTGTGCATCTTCATCCATCTTCTCACCACGAGGATATTCATCAGCATTTATACCCATAAAATTGAAATGGCCTGTGAGGAAGGAGACGTTTATCTCGTTGGTTGTCTCATTCAGAGAGAAGGTAACAGGCTGATTGCTGATTTCCTTGGTGATTTCAAGAAGGGTCTTGGCAGGCACGGCTATAGCTCCCTCACCCTCCGGATCCATCACCTCAACACAGGAAGAGACTATGTTTTCCTGGTCGGAACCGGTGATTTTCAATCTGCCATCCTCCAATTCAAAGAGGAAATTGTCGAGTATGGAAAGGGCGTTTTTAGAGTTAATAACTTTGTTGACTGCCTGAAGCTGCTGCTGGAATAATTTTCCGTCAATATTGAAACGCATATATTTTCTATTTTTATTTTTCCGGAGTCGGTAAGGGAGAGACAACACGACACGCAGGGTAGCAGAATTTCTCGGTAGACACTCCTTTACGATTATGCAAATTTAATGATTTTTTTCGATATGTCAAAATAGAAAGGACCGTGCTTGAATTGAAGCACGATCCTTCATAATTTATAAGTCTTCAGATGCCGGAGATACTTACCGGCAGAGATTCTACTTATTCAGCTACTACCTCAAATTCGATATCCTTAGATACCTCTTTGTGGAATTTGATAGTGGCAGTGTAGACGCCAACCTCTTTCACAGGCTCTTTGATGTTGATGAGCTTGCGATCTACATTGTGGCCGAGCTTCTCAAGAGCCTCAGCGATCTGGATAGCGTTGACAGAGCCGAATACAGTGCCTGTTGAGCTTGTCTTGGCGCCGATGGTGAGTCTTACGCCCTCGAGAGCTGCAGCGGCAGCCTCGGCGTCAGCTTTGATTTTAGCGATCTTGTGAGCACGCTGTTTCTGATCCTCAGCAAGCTGCTTGAGAGCTGCTGCAGATGCGATGATTGCCTTTCCCTGGGGGATGAGGTAGTTGCGGCCATAACCATCCTTCACTTCGACAACATCGTCTTTATAACCGAGATCGGCTACATTCTCTTTAAGTATGACTTTCATATCTTTCTACTGTTTGTCGGGTTAAAAAATGATTATTTCATCAAGTCGGTTACATAAGGAAGAAGAGCGAGGTGACGTGCACGCTTTAC
>CAZUNU010000043.1:0-17917 GCA_964622105.1 uncultured Sangeribacter sp.
CCATATTCCTTGGCATGGGCCACGATGGTTTTGAAAACGTCTTCTTGTTTTGCCATTTCTTTAGCTATTAGAATGTTGCTCCGGGGAGCAGTTTGTTATAATCTTGTAAGACTTGCTTTTTGCCGCGCTCTTTGGAAGAATCGGGGCACAATAATCGGCAAATTTACAAAAAAACGGGCAATAAACCAAACAAGTCGTCTGATTGTTTTAAAGTTAAATTAAAAGGAGGATATTATTATGAAAAACACGAATATAAAAAGACACACTGCCGGCCGTTGGTCATGGCGAGTGTTGGCAATAGCCGCAATGGGCATTTTCGCGGCAGGTTCGATGATGGCTCAGAACAGTCTGCCTGCTCCGGGAACAGGCGGGAGCTTTAATCCCGCTCCTATTGGGGGAGGTAACCCCGGTGGTCCCGGCTTTGGCCCCGGCCCAGGCTTTGGCCCCAACGGAATTGGCTGGAATCCCGGTCCAGGCTGGGGCAACAATGGCCTCGGTTGGAATCCCGGTCCAAGCTTCGTTAATCAGGGCACGGTGAATGTAATTGCCTGCGGCTATGACGCACGTGGAATATGGCGCACAATTCCTTTGCATGTAGCTTATACCTATACAGGATTTGATTACAATGTAACGGTGCTTAACGCCTGGAATCCATGGACACAGAGCTGGAACATGGGAGTGGATATGCCGGCATATAACACAAGTTATTATATTAATGGTCAGACATATGACTTTTATGCTCCTCTAAGCACAGGAACCTATTATTTCAACCTTTGATTATAAATTTAATAAATAGCTAACCCCATAAAATGAGGGTCTGTCAAAATTGGTAATACCATTATTGTATTTTGACAGACCCTCATTTTATGGGGTTAAGGTGCGTAGCGGGGAGGTTAGCCTTCAATGCCACCTTCAAAGCCTCCGCCGTCAAATCCGCCGCCTTCGTCACCACCGCCTTCGCGCTGGTCTTTCTTTCCGCTCATGTTGCCGAAAGAGAATTTGATGGTGAGCCGCACCGTGCGTCCGCCTCTCCAGCCTTCGTTAAACTGAGTGTAGTCGAGGCCGTTGGTTGTGCTTTTGAATTTGCGAGAGTCGAAGAGGTCGCGGCAGTTGAGCGAAATTGACCATGGTCCGAATACCCTTCGGAAACCGAGATCCACGCTCCAGCCTCCCTGACGCGAACCTTGTGCAGAAAGCATTTTGGAATTATAGTTGCCGGTAGCCTGCATTGAAAGCGACCAGGGGAGGCGCACATTGGCCATCATTCTGGCGCTCCATGCGAAACTGTCCTGCTTCTTTCCACTAAGCGGAATGAGATGGCCGCTTTCTGCAAGGAAATCATAATTCCAACCGGAGATATGATTGTTGTAGAGGTTGACGGTAGTGGTCAGGTCAAGATGACTCGAGAAGAGAGAGTTTTTCGACACGATTTCACAACCAGAGTTCACCTCATCGGCAATGTTGGCCCAAGTGGAATACATTACGTCGCCGTCAAGATAGCTTATACGGTTCATCATGTCGGTGCTCGTGCGCATGTAAGCGGAAAGAGAAATCATGTGGAAGGTCCAGCTCTTGATATAGTTCAATTCGAAGGAATTGGAATACTGCGGCTGAAGTTCCGGATTACCGTAACTGATGTTGGTGGGATTTGAGATGTCGTGGAAAGAGTTGAGCTGTCCTCCCCAAGGCCTGCGGATGCGGCGCGTGTAATTGATCTGCATTTCATTGTCATGAGGCAGACTGTAAGAGAGGAAGAGTGAGGGGAATAGGGCAAAATTGTTTTTCTTGAAAGGAGCCACTTCCGATTCTGTCTCTCCGAAAGCAAGCGAACGGGTCTTGATCTGCCAAGACTCCGCTCTCAGTCCGGCTGAGAAACTGAATTTCTTGACGTTGCCTCCGAGTGTTGCGTAAAGTGCAGAGACGTTGTTGTTGTAGATAAAACGGTTATATAGTTCCTCTTTCTGCGACATTGTCTCCTTAGATGTTCCGGCCCAGGTGTCGGTAGGGGTGTCTTCATGGCTGTATCGGCCATTGTAGCCGGCTTCGAGTTTAAGCCAATCGGTGAGTTTATTTGTGTAATCTACCTTGGCCTCCCAAGAGCGGGTAGACATATCCATGCTCTGTTCCTGATATTTCTGCTCCTCGCGGTCTTCATATGTGATATCTTCGAGATATGAGCGGTCGTTGGGTCCACCCCAATGATTGAATCCGGCCACTACGTCGAGAGAGTGGTTATCATTCCATTTATGGGTATAATTGAACTCTGCATGCATGCCTCTGTGGTTGCCGCTGTTGTGGGAGACATCGTGGTTCAGAAGCCAGTTCCCGGGCACGTTGGAGGTGTAGAGAGTTGTAGAGTTACTTTTGTTTCTGCCCACCATCGCGAAGCCATTCAATCCAATATCATCCTTGTCTGTTGCGTGGAACACGAATCCCAGACGTGTGAAAAGATTATGACCGCGGTTAGGGCTTTTTCCTTCTGAGCGAGTGAAAAGGCCGTTTTCCACTCCGTCTTCATCGAAAAAGATTCGATTCATGCGTGAACCTCCGGTGTTGCGGCGCATTCTGAATCCGATACCGGCAAAAGCATCTATCTTTGATGAATTGTAGTTGATGTTGAAGCCTGCATTGCCGCCTCCACGAGAGTTGGCACTCACTTCGGCGCTGCCATAATAGCCGGCTTTGCGGTCTTTCTTCAGTACAATGTTGATGATACCTGCTGTGCCCTCGGGACTATATTTTGCCGAGGGGTTGGTGATGACTTCAATTCGGTCGATGGTCTCGGCCGGAATCTGCTCAAGAATCTGCGCTCGATTGTCGGCTGTAAGACCTGATTCCTTACCATTGATCCAAACCGTTACAGATGAATTGCCACGAAGTGAAACCTCACCATCTTGGTCAACTTCAACTGAAGGAATAGATTCAAGCAGTTCGGAGGCGGATTGGCCTGCGGCCGTTACGTTGGCATCAACTGTGAAGACTTTTTTGTCGAGTTCGAAACGCATCTGGCTACGTATACCTTCCACCACCACTTCCTGAAGCATTTTTGAATCGTCGACCAATTTAATATCGCCGATATTGATGTTTGCCCCGGCTACATTAGCCTGGCGCTCCTGGGTGACACTGCCGATATTGGAAAAGCGGATTAGATATTTGCCATCTTTCACTCCTTTAAGAATGAAAGCGCCGTTTTCGTCAGTTGTGGTTCCTACCGGCAACGGTTTGCCTGTAGAAGCGTTAATTAGTTGTACGTTGACGAAATCCATAGGTTCGCCTGTGGATTTATTTAAAACTTTACCTGTGATGTCGCCTATAGCGAAAGCCGGGAGTGTGACAAGGCCGGCCAAACAGGGTATGATATACCTGAAGTTCATTATTGTCAGTCAGATAGTTGGATTAGCAGTAGAAGCGTAGGCTCAGAAGAGACGAAAAAATCCCGCGTCTCTTCAAAAACGAACCCAATATTAGTGACTCTCTACGCCCCCCATGGTTTAAATCCCCTCCACATTTTTCCAAAAAATCTTTTCTATGCGTTAAAAGGGAAATTGCGCTCACCTGATAAAAGACTACCCCCGAATCTTAACGGATCCGAGGGTAGTAGATTTGCCGGTAGTGTTATGCCTTTTTTTCTTTGCGGGAGCTTAGAAAGTGCCGTAGCGGAGCTGGCGGTAGAAGTTGAGAGAGGCTGTCAGCATGTAGGGGTAGAGCCAGAAGAAGCCGATTCCACAAGTGATGATGGCGAGGAGGATCCAGCCGATGAAACGTAACTGTAGGCAGAAGAAATCCCATTTATGTCCCTGCATCATGTTCCAGCTCATCTTGAGAGCGTCAATGCCGGAGATATTCTGATCGTCGGCCATGATGAAGAATGTCATGCCGAAACCGAGTGCGAGGATGACGCCGGGGACAATGAGAAGGGCAGTACCGATGCTAACCGCAACTGTGTAAAGAAGACCGGCAATGAGAGTCTCGACGAATCTGTTGAAGCCGGAGAAAAGAATGTCGAGCCCGTTGTTTTTAGTATCCACAAGACGGCTTATGAAGAGTACGTAGCCGAGTGTGAGGGGGCCGTAAAGAATGAGCTCTCCTATATAAGTGGCAGACACGGCTGCCATTAAAACGATATAGATGAGAGAACCGAGAGCAGCCTCCATCCATTGGCCGGCAAGTTGGGCCTTGGCCTTACGCATGAAAAGAACGTTGTCCATAATAAGATAATATGAAATGGTTAATACATTAAAATATCTTTCAAATGTAATACATATCGATTAGATCAATCGAATTAATTTTGTCACGAATTAAAAATACAAAAAAACTATGTTGCTAATTTAATATGCCAATCAAATTAGCCACGATTTAATTCAGTCACGAATTTACAAAATTTTATTTTAAATTTATGTAAAATTTTACTAAATTCGCCAAAGAATATTATCAAACTAATACTGACACACAAAATGCAAACTACTGATGACAACATCACCACCGGCACGGGGCTTCCAGAGAACGCTTTCCGCGAGCTTGGAGCCGACGAAAAGTATACCCCGGTGATGCATCCGGCCCACGATCAGCAGGAGGTAACTCCTTATTCCGTGGGTGTTGGCCTGTTGATGGCCATAGTGTTTTCTGCCGCTGCCGCTTATCTCGGATTGAAGGTAGGACAAGTGTTCGAGGCTGCTATCCCTATCGCTATCATAGCCGTGGGTCTTAGCCAGGCACTGAAAAAGAAGAGTCCTTTGGGCCAGAACGTGATCATTCAGAGCATCGGTGCATGCTCCGGAGTAATCGTGGCGGGCGCAATCTTCACTCTTCCGGCACTGTTCATTCTCCAGGCTAAGTATCCTGAGATAACCGTACAGTTCTATCAGATCTTCTTATCTTCATTGTTGGGTGGCATCCTGGGCATCCTTTTCTTCATTCCTTTCCGTAAATATTTCGTAAAGGACATGCATGGAAAATATCCCTTCCCTGAAGCCACTGCTACCACTCAGGTGCTCATCTCGGGTGAGGCCTCCGCTGAAGAGGGTGGTGGTCAGGCCAAAACTCTTATTGTAGCCTCTCTCATTGGTGGTATCTATGATTATATAGTAGCCACGTTCGGATGGTGGGCTGAAAATGTCACCTCCATGGCCTCTACGGCCGGTCAGGTAATCGCTGAGAAGACCAAACTTGTGCTCAGCTGCAACACAGGCGCAGCCCTGTTGGGCCTCGGATATATCGTAGGCCTCAAATATGCCTTCGTAATCTTTGCAGGATCGATATTCGTATGGTGGCTGGTGATTCCTTTGATGGGCACTTATGGTAACGCTGAACTCGTGGCAATGGCTCCGGAGGCTATTTTCCGTGATTACGCACGAATGATCGGTATTGGCGGCATCGCTATGGCCGGTGTGATCGGCATCATCAAGTCCTGGCCGATTATCTCACAGGCTGTGGGATTGGCCGGTCGTGAATTGAAAGGCAAGAGCTCCGGCGTGAAAGAGATGCGTTGGCAGATGGATATCTCCATGAAGCACATTGTTTTCTTCATCGCGCTTGCTCTTGTGGCTGTGTTGCTTTTCTTCTGGTTTGGAGTGATTCATACCTTCTGGCAGGCAATCATAGCCTGGCTTGTAGTGACCATCATTGCATTCCTCTTCACCACTGTCGCTGCCAATGCAATCGCCATTGTGGGCTCCAACCCGGTATCGGGCATGACCCTGATGACACTTATCATCGCTTCGGCCATCTTCGTTGCTATCGGACTCAACGGCACTTCAGGTATCGTTGCATCAATGGTGATCGGTGGCGTGGTATGTACCGCGCTTTCCATGGCCGGCGGTTTTGTCACCGACCTCAAGATCGGTTACTGGTTGGGCTCAACTCCTAAGAAACAGGAGAGCTGGAAATTCCTCGGCACGCTCGTATCTGCAGCTACAGTCGGAGGCGTGATCATGGTGCTCAACCAGGTGTATGGTTTCACAGGCGACAATGCACTTGTGGCGCCTCAGGCAAATGCAATGGCTAAGGTGATCGAGCCCCTTATGATGGGTGGCGACACTCCCTGGATTCTTTATATGGTAGGTGCAATTCTGGCCTGCATTCTCAACTGGCTCGGTGTGCCCGCTTTGGCATTCTGCTTAGGTATGTTTATACCATTGAGCCTCAACACTCCGATGCTCGTTGGTGGCGCGATTGCCTGGTACGTGGGCAATTCATCTGATAAGAAAGAGGTGAACGACGCACGTCGTGATCGTGGCACACTTCTCTCATCAGGCCTTATTGCCGGCGGTGCGTTATTCGGTGTGTTTGCTGCTATCACCCGTTTCGCCGGATTCGAGTATGTCAATCCGCTCAGTGAAATCACCAGCCAGATTCTCGGATGCGTAGCTTATCTGCTCCTCATCGCTTATCTCATCTGGGACAGCAAAAGAGTAAAAACAGGGGAATTGAAATAATCATCCTCACATTATTGTATGATAACATGGGCCGGGATCCTCAAGGATGCCCGGCCCGTTTTATTCAATTATTTTGATTTGGATCTGGTTGAGGTGAGAATCGCAGAATGCGAGAAAGCCAGAAATCTTTCAGAGTTTGCCAGGGTACAATGGGAGAGGGGAAAGATCCTATTTTTACGTTATGGCCGTTCAGGCGTGTGAGAGCATAGAGGGTGCCGGATGGCGACTGGAATAACGTGATCTCGAAGTTGGCGCCGAGAGGAACCACATCGTAATCTTTCCAAACTTCTGCTACTTTATCTATTTTGGCAGTCGGAGCGTTGCAACCCTCAACATCACATAGCGAAAGGAGAGGCATCAGTGTTTCGGCATGACCGAAGTAGAGAATTGCTGAGTTGTGTGAATGGTCATCATTGGCCACTCTAAAATCGGCGGCAACTGTAAGATCGCTGAGGAGTTGGGTAAGGAGGGGCGCGGCACCTTCAACCGGAATGGAACTCAACGGATTGTCGGTACGTGCAAAATAATGTTCAAGATTAGCTGCTTCCCAACAAGCTTTATATTCATCAATAGTCATCCAGCGGGTATCGGGTGCCGGAAGGCCGGCAGCTCGAAGCGATTGAATCACACTGTAAATATCGAGAGTTAGTTTCCGGCTTTCTTTCTCATCGAAAGCTGATCCGAAGAGAGCTAAGGCCGGGCGGCAGGAAATGTGAGAGTCTACGAAGCCATCGTATTCCTTTTGCCATGGCTTCTCTTTCAGGTAACTTACGTATGCTGTATCTGTAGTGAAATATCTCAATAGCGAATCAAACTTATGGCCTTCGGCAGTGTAAATGTCGAGTTGGGGTTGCCGTGAAGATAGGGAATGACAGAATTCGTACATACTCATCACAACACGTGGTACATAAGTGGCTGTAGCGTGAATATTACCTTCCTTGGTGACCATCGGCCACATTTCTGCCATTTGTGTTGCAAGTTGTTGCTGTTCGTAGGCTCCTACAGAGTCAAGAGCACCCCAACGTCCATCCGTATGCTTTTTCACAAGTTTGATAAGCCTTTCAAACTCTTCTCCGAGAGGAGAAAGAGTGCCCTCGGCTCTTGCCTTGGAAATCGCTTCTTCGAGTTTTGTAACCTTCTTTTCTGAAGAAAGGAAACGGGCTCCATGACGCCCTACATAACTGATGAAGAAAGGTGTGAGGGAATCGGGTACTTCAGCAGGTGTACAGGCCGAGAAGTCGTATGGCATCATACTTCCATCATAATTTGTAGGAAGAACTTGATAGAAGGAGGAAAGTATTTGATTGTCTGACGAAGACTGTAGCAACTTCTTCTCCTGCAAGGGGAAAGATACGGCCAACGGTGTTTGCTCAGCTTTTACTGATTTCATGCCCGGTTCGGCTGCTATTGAGAGTGATAGCGAAAGCGCTGAGGCAAGAAGCATCGCACTTACTGTAAAGTGCTTTACGAATCTTCTGCATAAACTTGATTGTCTATGTGCTGTCAGCCCTTTATGCTTTAAGAATAAACTTGAGACATGTACCATAAGTATCGTTAGATTGGGTGTTTTAATGTTAAAACACCCAATCTAACGATAAGTTGAAATCCATGGCTATCGTTAGCCATGGATTTCATAATCGTGTTACTGAGATAGTTTATTTCTTTTCGTGATAGTCCGTTTCGATAAAATCGATGTTTTCCTTGTAAACTGTAGGCTTTAGTTTGACTGCGCCTCCGGTCATTGCGCTTATTTGAGCAGCTCTGTTTCTTCTTGAGTAATCTTTTGCACGGAGCACAGCAATCCTTTTTGTGACAAAAATTTTATCCTTCTCCTCATATGGATCTTTGAGAGGTTCGTCACATTGTTGGAGACCTTTGATTGTGAATCCGTATTCTCCATCAGCTGTGACAGCTTCCATTATTAATCCCGGAAGACCACATAATTGCCAAGGCCCGTCTGTAACTCCCAATTCAGGTGTAAACCATGCAATCCATTTTCTTCCATGATAATCGGCTCTGGCAAGCTGACAGTCGTAACCAAGCACATTCTTTGTTGAGTCGCCGAGTTCCCATTTCAGATCGACCATGTCCACCTCGTATCTGTACCGATCTCCCATGTTGGCATCCCAAGCTGTTATCTTTCCGGTGGAGAAGTCTTTAAGGCATTTATAGCGCCCTTTTCTTGAAATACCCATCTCATCCCTCAGTTTGAACCAGTCGCCGCCCGTATTCTTTGACTTCTGCAAAGCTGCCTCGTCCGCTTCCCTTAACATTCTTTTTCCATCAGGATCATTTTCAAGAGAATCGATGTAGTAAGTTTGAGGATCGTAGTAGTAGGAAGTGGTAGGAGCTATCTGAAGGACATATTTACCTGTATGGGTGACTGTATCGCCTGTTTTGGTATTAAGTGTTTTGCTCATGCTTTCATATTCCGCTTTCAACAGAGCGTTCTTTTGATTGTCGGCTATGGCAGCGGAAGTAGATAGTATAAGGGTAAGCATTGATAATATACCGTATTTTTTCATAACGATTTTGAGGTTTACGTGATTTGTTCCTAAAAAATTAGTTTTGGCAAAGTTAATAAAATAATTTTACCAAAACTAATTATTATAAGAGCTAAACTAATAAATTCGTTATTTTGGTGCTATTTTTATGGGTTGAAACGAAATTTAAAAGCTGGTCACAGTGTCAGTAAGCTTGGGGGGTTACTTAGCTGCCGGGAAGATGGCAGATAAATGTATTTTTTATCTCAATATATTATTTATCCCAATCGGTGAATGAGTAGGTTGCCTCAACGCGTTTCTCAATGTCATCGGGGAGGGCAGAGAAGAAGTCGTAACCGGTTTCCTTCTCAAGCTGGTCTACACTCATGGCATAGTTCTGCATGTTACCCGGTGCTGACATGTTGGGATAAACAAATGCTATAGCCCGGGGTTCCTTTACATAAGGGGCGAGAAAAACTTTGAAGAATGCACTCGGCACCCTTACCCGCGCTTTCCCGATATACTGGGTGTCGCTGTCAGCGTAGATAGGTCCCGCTATGATCATAATGGCCGAATCGCGCTGCGCCCAAAGGCGTTCTTTGTTCTCAAGAGTAAGCCACGCACCTGCATTCAGGGCATGAATCTGCGGACACATATTGGCCATTACGAAACAATCATTCATGGCCTGTTCACTCCATTTCTGATCGGCTGCCGGACACATGTGTCCCCGGTCATAACCTGAACCGGTGTAGTCGCTATGAGCGGGACAGCCATCCAAGGTGGCGTCTTGCCAGAAATTATCAGAGCGATCCACGTCATATTTCACTTCCTCACCGAGCAACTCCCATGAAACATAATTGGGTGTCTTATTGTCACGGTTAAATGAAAGGGTAAAACCCGTGTAATCCTTTAATTGCGATGCAAGTGAGTTAGGAATGATTACCTTTTCCAAATCATTGTAATGAGACCCGGCAACGGGTTTATCAGGCTTCAGGTCCTCATCCTCAGTGGAGGATTCACATGAAGTGATGAATGCGAGAAAAGAGATGGATGCCAAGATCGGCGTTGAAAGATGCTGAAACAGCTTTTTTAATAAGTTAGAATCGTGATTCATTTGAAAAGTGTTATGGAATATTTTTAAGGAATATTTGAATTTGGAGACACTCTCATGTCAGCACAATACCACATACAATGATATTATATACGTTCATAAGGTTGTGTCTTTCATCAGTCAGGGCAGTAGATCATTTTACGGGTCATTCCTCCATCGATCACGATGTCTGCTCCGTTGATGAAGTCATTGCCCGGAAGTGAAAGAAATACACACGTTCGAGCAATATCTTCAGGTTTGCCAACTCGTCTTGACGGATGCTGGAGGTGATCCTCTTCTTTCAGCTCCTCAGGATTGCCGGTATGTATCCAGCCCGGTGAAATGCAGTTGACGGTGATGCCATATTCTGAGAGGGACATCATCAGAGAGTGAGATAGGGAGGCAATAGCTCCTTTGCTTGCAGAATAAGCTTCAGTACCAGTCTCGCTCTGTATGTGGCGTGTGGAGGAGATGTTGATCATACGGCCGCCGTAGTCAGAAGGGATTGGAAACTGTTTCTTGTGCTTAGCCCAAAGATTTGCCAGGATAAAAATGGGTCTAACATTCGTAGCCATCACGGTGTCGAAATAATCGAGGTCGCTCTCAGTCAGAGGTAAGAATGCGCTTACTCCGGCATCGTTTATGATTATGTCTACGTCTCGCCATGCTTTCAGCAAATCAAGAAATGCTTTTTCCACTGACAGCTCCTCACGCATATCGACATGATAATATCGGATTCCCTCTTTTCCGGCCATCTCCTCTCCTCGAACGTTATCTATGTCGAAAACGGCTACCTTGCAACCGGCACGTAGATAAGCTCGGGTTATGGCTAATCCAATACCGTTTGCCCCACCGGTCACGAGCACTCTGCGCGGTGGAAATGGTATCTGAAGCATACCTTTTCGAAAGGATGTGCCTGAAGTGCGGGATGCGTTGGAATTACTTAACTTTCCGGAACGCAGATCTTCCATTCGTTGTTCAAGATAATTATCGGCCATGTCGTTGGAGGGATAAAGAATATTACGGTTTTTAACTCTATAATTAATAACGTAGAAAAAGTGTGTAACTGTACCTGCTGATTGAGTATTATGTAAAAATGGTTTAATTCGCTTGAAATTAGGAGAGGATTTGTTAAACTTTTTAAGTATTTTATAATTATATTTTATAAAGTTGTTCAGACTTTTTATTTCTTTATCCTGCAATAATCAGGATGCTGTAGAAATATATAAATTCTAAAGCAAAAATTAATAATAAAGACACATGGCAAAACAATTTGGAATCATTTTCGGATGTCTGGCCTTGGGCGAATTGCTTGCATTGATACCTTGGCTAAATATTCCCGGAAGCATCTGGGGAATGCTCATACTTACGTTGCTTCTTGAACGCAAGATTGTGAATCCCGATACGATTCGGCCTGTATGCAAATTCTTGATTTCAAACATGGCTTTTTTCTTTGTGCCCCCCGGCGTGGCCCTGATGCTCTATTTCGATCTGATAGCGGCCGAATGGTTGCCGATAACTGTGGCTACAGTAGTTTCTATACTACTGGTTCTCCTTATCACAGGTCATCTCCATCAATTCTTGCATAACCGAGTAAAACATCATCACAATGGTAACAAACACACTAAATAATTACATATCGAATCCATTAACACTCATAGCCATTACTTTCCTTGTCTACTGGGGCTCGGGTTGGGTACAGAAGAAAAGTAGAGTATCGTGGCTTAGTCCGATGCTCATTACTATTGTGGTGATGATAGCCTTCCTGAAGCTCACCGGAATTTCGTATGACGATTACCATAAATCCGGAGTGCTGATAGAATTTTGGCTTAAGCCGGCAATAGTTGCTCTCGGCTTACCACTATTCAATGAGTTGAAACATATTAAATCGCAGTTTATAACTTTGTTTATAACAGAGCTTGTCGGGTGCATCATCGGCATAGTGTCGGTTGTCCTTATTGCCAAATGGCTTGGTGCTTCCCGGGAAGTGATATGTTCATTGGCGCCTAAATCAGTTTCTACGCCTATTGCTATCGAGATCACAAGACAGATTGGGGGAATTCCTGCTTTAACTTCGGCTATTGTGGTTGTGGTTGGAATGATCGGGGCAGCCTGTGGATTGAAGATGATGCAGTTGGGATATGTGCGCCATCCTGTGTCGCAGTGTCTTGGAATGGGAACTGCAGCTCACGTCATGGGTACTAACCGACTCAGTGAGATTTCAGACCGTTATGGTGCCTATGCCACTCTCGGATTGATCCTGAACGGTGTTCTTACCGCATTCTTTGCCGGCCCACTCGTAGAGATTCTCCTGCCTTAAATCAAGGTTCTTTTTTAATTGTATAAAAGACATTGATTCTATTTTTACTCCACCAATAATAACCCTAACCATGAAAACCCTTAAGATTCCGGCTCTAATGATTAAACTGTTATTCACTTCAAGCCTATTATCTGCACAAACGCCCGAATTACGTCACGTTTTTGATATAAGAGCAGAGATATCTGCTCCACTTGACCTTGGAGATACGCCAACGGGTCATAAAATTGTGATTCCTATCACAGGCGGGGAGATAAAAGGGGAAGTGAACGGAAAGATTCTGAATGGCGGTGCTGATTATCAGTCGATAGACAGGTCCGGGACTCGAACAGCACTCAAAGCCATATATACTATAGTCACAAATGATTCAGTGCTGATCAACGTAGTCAACGAGGGCATTTGCTACCAGACTCCTGATGAATATTATTTTCTCACCAATCCAAGATTCGAATGTAAGACCGACTCTAAATATTCTTGGTTAAACGACAGGATATTCTTGTGTCGGCCTGTCAAGTTTGAGGATGGAGCTATAGTTCTAAGAGTCTGGGAAGCACGTTGAATTAGATAATTCAGAGTAAAGAGAGCAGTGTTTCCACATCTTCTTCGGTAGTAGACCAGTCTGTGACAAAGCGCACAACAGATTCGTGTTCACCTTTCGGACCCCAAAGCTCAAATCCAACTTTGGCACTTAACCGATCCACTACTTCATTTGGTAAGATAAAAAACTGCTGATTGGTAGGAGAGTCGATAAATGTCTTATAACCTTTGGCCGTAAAACCCTCCTTGATCTTCTGAGCGAGGACGTCAGCATGTTTTCCGATTCGGTAATATAGGTCGTCGGTGAACAAAGCCAGGAATTGTACGGCGAGTAATCGCCCTTTTGCAAGAAGAGCTCCATGGAGTTTCATGAGGGACATAAAGCGAGGTAAAAGTTCCGGCCGTCTTGTCACAACAGCTTCTCCGAAAAGTGCTCCACATTTAGTTCCCCCAATGTAAAAAACATCGGCAAGTGTGGCTATATCATGAAGCGTAACGTCGGTTTCGTCAGACGCCAGTCCATAGGCCAGACGCGCGCCATCCACAAACAACGGCATGTTATGATGTCGGCATGTCTCAGATAGTTCAGTCAATTCGTCGTGAGTGTATAACGTGCCATATTCTGTGGGATGAGACACATATACCATTGTCGGACGTACCATGTGCTCATTCGTCTCATCAGAATAGAACTCCTTCATATACCGGTCTACTTCCTTTGCTTTCAGCTTGCCATTTTCACCGGGCAAAGCAATCACTTTATGCCCGTCAGCTTCGATCGCACCTGCCTCATGCACATTTATATGTGCCGAGTCGCAACACAAAACCCCGTCGTTTCTTGACAGCAACCGATCGATGACTGTCTTATTCGTCTGAGTACCGCCCTGAAGGAAGTGAACGGCGCCATTCTCAAGTCCGCAAGCCTTTAGAATTGCATCTTTAGCCTGTGCAGTGAATGAATCGAAGCCATAACCGACGCTTTTGATTAGATTTGTACTGCATAAAGCGGTGAGTACATCCGGGTGTGCCCCGGCCATATAATCACAGTTAAAGAAGATCATAGAAATATGTTGTGAATAGAAAAAATAGCCTCCGGAAAATCGATTGAAATTGACCGGAGGCTATCATTCATTAAAAAGATTTACGGCATTATTTCTTGAATACCGGATCGTTGGCAAGGAGCCACTGTGCGATCTGCACAGCATTCAAGGCAGCACCTTTCTTGATCTGATCGCCCACCACCCAGAAGCTTAATCCGCAGGGATCAGAAAGATCCTTGCGCAGACGGCCTACATAGACAGGATCTTTGCCGGTGATGTCAAGAGGCATAGGATACTGCTTCTCAGCCGGAACATCTTTCACGATAAGGCCGGGAGCTTTCTCGAAAGCCTCCATCACCTCCTCTGTAGAGAGAGGTTTCTCAGTCTCAACCCAGATTGCTTCGCTATGGGCACGCAAAACAGGTACACGAACGCAAGTAGCGCTGACCTTGATGTCATTATCGTGCATGATCTTGCGGGTCTCGTTATACATCTTCATCTCCTCCTTGGTATAACCGTTGTCGGTGAAAACATCAACGTGAGGGATAAGATTGAAAGCGAGCTGATACGCGAATTTCTCAATAGTGGGTTCCTTGCCCTCCTGAAGCTCCTTATATTGGTTGATGAGCTCCTGCATGGCTTGTGCACCTGCACCGCTGGCTGCCTGATAGGTAGCCACATGAACACGGCGGATAGGCGAGAGGTCGTGAATCGGCTTCAGAGCCACCACCATCTGTATGGTTGTGCAGTTGGGATTGCCAATAATATTACGGGGACGATCAAGTGCATCCGCACCATTGACTTCGGGCACCACCAAAGGCACATCGGCATCCATACGGAAAGCGCTTGAATTGTCGATCATCACAGCTCCATGACGAGTGATGACGTCGGCATATTCCTTAGATGTGCCTGCTCCTGCAGAGGTGAAAGCAATGTCTACGCCTGAGAAATCAGAATCATGGTCTAGGAGTTCAACCTTGATTTTCTTGCCACGGAACTCATATTCCGATCCAGCGCTTCTTGGAGATCCGAAGAGTCGGAGATTGTCTACCGGGAAATTCTGTTCGTCAAGCACTTTGAGGAGCTCCTGACCTACAGCGCCGCTTGCTCCAACGATAGCTACATTCATAAGAGTAAGATTGATATGAAAAATCACTGTTTGCCTGAAGTGGCTACAGTGCGGTTGATCTTCTTTACAAGACCCTGGAGAACTGAACCCGGGCCGAGTTCGATAAACTCGTCGGCGCCATCAGCAATCATGGCCTCAACGTCTTGTGTCCAGCGCACGGGAGCTGTGAGCTGCTTGATGAGGTTGGCCTTGATCTCTTCGGGATCAGTATGGGGTTTTGCATCCACGTTCTGGTAAACCGGGCATACGGGAGTCTCGAACTTGGCTGCTGCGATAGCCTCGGCGAGTTCCTCCTGAGCGGGCTGCATGAGCGGGCTATGGAAAGCGCCACCAACCTTGAGCTTGAGAGCACGTTTTGCGCCGGCGGCGAGCAGTTTCTCGCAAGCGGCATCAATACCTTCGAGAGTGCCGGAGATAACTACCTGACCCGGACAGTTGTAATTGGCCGGAGCCACAACATCATCAACTTCCGCACAGATCTCCTCAACTTTAGCATCGGGGAGAGCGAGAACAGCCGCCATTGTTGAGGGCTGAGCTTCACAAGCTTTCTGCATGGCGTGGGCACGAGCAGACACGAGCTTCAGGCCCTCTTCGAAGGAGAGTGCACCAGCTGCCACAAGAGCAGAGAATTCGCCGAGACTATGTCCGGCCACCATGTCAGGCTTGATTTCATCGCAAAGGCTTTTTGCAAGATTAACGCTGTGAAGGAAGATTGCGGGCTGGGTTACTTTTGTCTGCTTGAGGTCGTCTTCAGTGCCTTCAAACATGAGGTCAGTAATGCGGAATCCGAGAATCTCGTTGGCTTTATCGAAAAGTCTGCGGGCTTCGGCGTTGGTCTCGTAGAGGTCTTTACCCATACCTACGAACTGAGCACCCTGTCCCGGAAAAACATATGCTTTCATTACCTTTGGTTTTTACTTTTGTTTAATTAATTGAAACTGCGCAAAGTTACAAATTTTTTTTGACATATGGAAATAAGGGCTGGTTGGCAGACGTGTTTTCATTCCACCGGCACAGTCGGATTGATGATGAACAGGCGTTCGGTAGCGCGTGTCACAGCCGTATAGAGCCAGCGGTAAAAATCAGGTCCGAGTGCGTCTTGCGGAATAGCTCCCATGTCGATATAGACGTGGCGCCACTGGCCACCCTGAGCTTTGTGACAGGTGACGCAATAGGCATATTTGGCTTGGAGGGCGTTGTAAAAGGGATCTTCCATTGCTCCTTTTATCTTATGGGATATTTCACCGTCATATTCAGCCATGACGCAATTATAAAAGCGTTCCATTTCCTTGCGTGGTATATTGGGACCTTCACACACGAGACTACGCAACATTATTTTGGCAGCTACGGGAGATTCAGTGTCGGGAAGGCGGAGCTCTACATCCACAAACCATCGTCCGTAGGCTTTCTCAGCATGTCCTACCCAAGTCACCTCCGCCGTCTCTCCATTTGCTATGAAATTCTTCAGTTTGTTGGCCTTGCTCCAGAAATAGTCATTCTTTGAGATCACAAGCCGGTCGCCCTGTTGCAGTGGTTCCTCAGCAAAAAGAACGAGGTTTCGGATAGCCTTGTTGAAATTGTTGGCCCGTTTGTTGGAGCGCGTCACGATCAGCGTCTCTTCCACTCCTACAGAGTTCCAGGAGTCAGAAAGATAATCGGCAAGCTCAGTGGGATTCACAATCGTGACATCCGGAAATCCTTTCGCATATAGAGAAAAGTTTTCCGGAGCATAGTTGGAAAAAAGAAACTGGCGTATGATGGTGGCATTATAGAGGATTCCGCTGCCGGCTGACTGTCTCGCGGGTATATCGAGAGAGAATGTCACCGGATTCAATCCTATCTGGCGCAGACGTTCCATATTCATAGCCGGACTTTCGGTCATTCCTACAGGTGGAAGCTGTGCAATATCGCCTACAAGAATCATTGCCGACCCGGGTGCAGAGTAAACATGTCTGGTCAATTGGCACAGCAGGGATGCTGTAGGAGCACCATCCGTAATCATTGAGGCCTCATCGATTATGAAAGTGGTGTTGGCGTCGCGGTTCTCAGCAAGAAAGAAAGTGGTGTTGGCCGGATCGAGAGAATTACCTCTGAAGATGCGTTTATGTATGGTAGAGGCTTTATCGGAAGAGAGGGCGGCCGCAACCTTGGCAGCGCGACCGGTGGGAGCAAGAGTCACGGCATTTATCGATGCCTTTCGCAAGGCTCTTACCAAGGCACCGATGACGGATGTCTTGCCTGTGCCGGCATATCCGTTGAGCACGAATACATCCCTCGGTCCACGATTGAATACGAAGGCGGCCAATGCATTTATGAGTGCGAATTGCTCCTCATTCGGCGAGAAGGGGAGTTCAGCAAGAATCAACTGGATGAATGAATCACGGGTCATGATGCGAAATTAGGTAAAAAATATGGAAAAAACCGAAAGATAAGGCCTTTAAAATAAAATAAGGTTAAAAAAGCGATGGATTTGCCGTAGGAATGAGATTTTTTTTATAAATTTGCAAAAGAAAAACGGGGCGGTATGAGCTTTAAGCCGATCCAAACCGTCGAGACCCGAAATTAAGAAAAACATTATCACGGACCCCTTAGGAGGGCCGTAAAGATGAAACAAATAAAGTTTTTTTAAACATATATCAAGACATGAAAATTGCAAAGATTACAGGTCGAGAGATTCTCGATTCACGTGGCAACCCTACAGTAGAAGTTGACGTAACACTTGAAAGCGGTGCATTTGGCCGCGCAGCTGTTCCCTCCGGAGCATCTACAGGTGAGAACGAGGCTCTTGAGCTTCGTGACGGTGACAAGAGCCGTTATCTCGGCAAGGGTGTACAGAAAGCAGTTGCCAATGTAAACGGCCCGATCGCAGAGGCCCTCATCGGCATGAACG
>CAZUNU010000044.1:0-17753 GCA_964622105.1 uncultured Sangeribacter sp.
CGCCGGCTTTGGAGATGCCCTCGCCAAACATGAGTTCGAATTCAGCCTTCATGAATGGAGGAGCCACCTTGTTTTTCACCACCTTCACTTTGGCGAGGCGCCCGATGGTTGTGTCGCCGTCCTTGATGAAGGAGGAGGGGCGGATCTCGATACGCACTGAAGAATAGAACTTCAGCGCGTTGCCGCCGGTTGTAGTCTCAGGGTTACCAAACATCACGCCGATCTTCTCACGAATCTGGTTGATGAAGATGCAGCATGTGCGGGTGCGTGCAATGGAGCTTGTGAGCTTACGCATTGCCTGGCTCATGAGGCGGGCGTGAAGGCCCACGTTCTTATCGCCCATCTCGCCCTCGATCTCAGCCTTCGGAGTAAGGGCGGCCACGGAGTCTACCACGAGCACGTCGATTGCGCCGGAATTGATGAGTTGCTCTGCAATCTCGAGAGCCTGCTCGCCGTTGTCAGGCTGAGCTATCCAGAGATTGTTGACGTCAACGCCCAGTTTCTCTGCATAGAAACGGTCGAAAGCATGCTCGGCATCGACGATAGCGCAGATGCCTCCCTGCTTCTGTGCCTCTGCAATCACGTGGATGGCCAGAGTGGTCTTACCCGACGACTCAGGGCCGTAGATCTCGGTGATACGGCCACGGGGCAGGCCGCCCACGCCCAAAGCGTAGTCAAGACCGAGTGAGCCTGTGGAGATAGCCTCTATATCCTGCACGGAATCATCGCCGAGACGCATCACGGTGCCTGTGCCATAATCCTTCTCAAGATGCGCCATGGCCATCTGGAGCGCCTTTTTCTTGGCCTCCATATCGCTTATTCTTCCGGCTGCTGGAGCGGAAGCCGTTTTTTTCTTTGCCATAATGTATATAGTTTTTTATTTTGTTTTTCGGGTAATCGGGGCGTCATTTCCGCCCATTTGTGAAACCGGCTGCCATTGCTCGTGACGCCTTTTTCCTTTCACATTGCAAAGGTAATATATAAAGAGGTGAAAATCATAATTTTTTACCCTCTAAATTCTATATCCGGAGATTAAATATTCTTAACAAATTGATGGCTACTGCAAGTATTTTGCAGTGACAGAGGTGGCAATATTCTCTAAAAACAACGCTAACTTATTTAAAATCATTCGGAATCGGGGAATTTTTTATAACTTTGCAATTCAAATTACAAATTGAAGTATATGAAACCAGAAATATCCGCACGTGGGTATGAGATGCCCTCGTCGCCTATCCGCAAGCTCGTGGGAGCTGCCCGTGGCGCTGAGAAGAGGGGATGCAGAGTGTTCCGCCTCAACATCGGACAGCCCGACGTGCCCACTCCTCCCCAGGCCATAGAGGCACTCCGCCATATCGACCGGAAGGTGCTCGAATATTCACCCTCGGAGGGCATTGAGTCGCTCCGCGACCGTATGTCGGAATACTACGGACGCTTCGGACTCGACATCTCACCCGAGGAGATCATCGTCACCTCCGGAGGTTCCGAGGCTGTGCTCTTCGCCTTCATGGCATGTCTTGATCCGGGCGACGAGATCATCATCCCCGAGCCTGCATATGCCAACTACATGGCCTTCGCCATCTCTGCCGGAGCCGTCATTAAGAGCGTAAACGCAAGGATAGAGGATGGTTTCCGCCTTCCCCCGGTGGAGGAATTCGAGGCGCTCATCACCCCGCGCACAAAGGGAATACTCATCTGCAATCCCAACAACCCGACCGGCTACATCTACTCGCGCGACGAGCTGATGAAGATAGCCGACATCGTGAAGCGCCACAACCTTTTCCTCTTCTCCGATGAGGTCTACCGTGAGTTCTGCTACACCGACAAGCCTTTCATCTCGGCCATGCAATTGCCCGGCATCGAGGAGAACGTGGTGCTCATCGACTCCGTGTCGAAGCGCTACAACGAGTGCGGCATTCGTATCGGAGCGATAGTCACACGCCACAAGGAATTGCGGGCCAACGTGATGAAGTTCTGCCAGGCACGTCTTAGCCCTCCGCTCTTAGGTCAGATCGTGGCCGAGGCCTCCATCGGTACGCCGGAGGAATACATGAAATATGTCTACGATGAATATCTCCGCCGTCGCGACTTCCTGATCAAGCGTCTCAACGAGATTCCGGGCGTCTATTCACCGATGCCGATGGGTGCCTTCTACACAGTGGCCGCATTGCCGGTGGAGGATGCCGACCATTTCTGCAAGTGGTGTCTTGACGAGTTCGACCTTGACGGCGACACCATCTTCATGGCTCCTGCTTCCGGCTTCTACACCACTCCCGGCGAGGGCCGCAATCAGGTGCGCCTGGCTTACGTGCATAACATCGAGTATCTCTCCCGCGCTATGGATGTGCTCGAAGCCGCTCTTGCCGCCTATGCAAGCCGATAAACCGGAAGGCATTCCAAAACTGAAAAATTTCTCTTTTTTCCATAAATCAACCAAACTATCATGAAAACAATCAAAAGGATTTTCACCATGATCTCGGTGATTCTTGCCCTGCCGCTCTACGCTCAGACAGCGGCCGACGCATGCACCAGCATCATGGTGGGAAAGAAGGCTTCGGCCGATGGCTCGGTCATGACCAGCCACACATGTGATTCAAAATACCGCACATGGATGCAGTCTGTGGCGCCTAAAGACTATCCACGAGATACTGTCATGAGCGTCTACTCAGGCCGCATGCATACAGAATATCCCGGCAGTTTCGACGGTATGAAGGAGACAGGCAAAATTCCGCAGGCCCGTCATACATACCGTTTCCTTGACACTGCCTATCCTTGCCTCAACGAGAAGCAACTCGCAATCGGAGAGACCACTTACACCGGTCGTGATACGATGGTCAATAAAGACGGTATGTTCATGATAGAGGAGCTCGAGAGAATCGTGCTCGAACGCTGCTCTACCGCCCGTGAAGCCATCACCCTCATGGGCCAGCTAATCAAGGAATATGGCTATGGCGATAGCGGGGAGTGCCTCACGATAGCCGATCCCAAGGAGGTATGGATCTTCGAAGTGCAGGGTGAAGGCCCGAAGAAAAAGGGCGGCGTATGGGCTGCCGTCCGTATCCCTGATGATCACATAGCTGTTTCGGCCAACGTAAGCCGTATTGGAAAGATTGATTTCAACGACAAGGAAAACTATATGTATTCCGACAACGTCAAGGACGTGGCCAGAAAAATGGGTCTCTGGGACGGTAAGGAGGAATTCTCATTCTGGAAAGCCTACAGTGGAGGCAATTATCAGAAGCAACCCAAGAACTACAGCGTGCGCGAGCTCTTCATCATGCAGCAGCTTGCTCCCAATGCAGGTTTTACAGACGACATGGAGGAGCTTCCCTTGAGCGTGAAGCCCGAGAAACCGGTGTCGGTGGATGATGTGGCCCGTCTTTTGGGTTCATATTATGAGGGCACCCCTCTTAACCTCAGCGGACGCCTCAAGGTGAAGAATCCACAGAAGAAGAAAGATAGCGGTGCCGATGTGCCCGACAGCATTGTGAGCCCTGTTGCCAATCCCTGGATGCAGCCTGACGAGATAGCTGTGTACGAGGCTTTGGGCGACAGCGCAATGCACAATATCCGCACAGTAAGTGTGCCCTGGTGCTCATATTCCACCATCATACAGTGTCGCGACTGGCTTCCCGACGGAGTCGGAGGCGTGGCATGGGTATGTCTTGACAATCCCGGTCAATCGCCCCGGTTCCCTATCTTTGCCGGCACCACTGATCTGCCTGATCTCCTGAAAGTCTGCGGCCAGCACCGCACCCGCGATGATGCCGCTCTCTGGCGTTTCCGCAAACCCAACAAACTTGCGACAGTCCGTTGGGGAGATGCCCGTAAGACACTCGAACCGGCCCGCGACCATTTCCTCGCAAAAGGCAAGCGCGAACTGCCTTTCATAGAATCGGAATACAAGAAATTGCTTGATGCCGGCCATACAGAGGAGGCTGCACAGCTTCTCACGGATTATACCCGTGATTTCTTCGGTGCCACGATCAACCGCTGGGACGAGCTTGGCAACGCCTACTGGATCTCACGCTGGAAAGGCTTCTGATTTCCAAAGCAATATATAACCATAAAACAACCGGAGGATGTATCGCCACGATACATCCTCCGGTTGTTTTATGCTCCAGTTAGTCCGGAGTCGGTTATTTAGTTCATGCTTATCAGTTTCTCAAGCTGCTGGCGGAGTTTCGGATCCGAGGGGCGCTTGGCATAGCTCTCAACGATCTTGCCTTCGCGGTCGAGCAGCATTATGCGGGGCACACCGTGGATATTCAGTTCCTTCAGCAGTGGCGACTTGAAGCCATCCGGAAGATTCACGCTCACTACGCCCGGAGTATGCGGCTTCTCACGCATCATCTTGGCCCATTCGGCATAAAGCTCGTCGCCCGTATCAACTGAAAGTGAGATGAACTTCACGCCACGTCCATCGAAATCTGAAGCCACCTGATCGAAATATGGCATCTCCGCACGACACGGCGCACAACCGGTGAACCAGAAATCTACGATTACATAATCACCCTTGAAATCGGAGAGATTATACTCTTTGCCGTCTACAGTATAGCATTTGAACTCAGGCATAGGAGTGCCTTTCACCACGTTGGCCGCCTCCTCCACCTGACGCTGATACTGCTTCTCCAGAGCCGGAAGTTCCGCAAGGGCCGAAGGATCAGTGATAAGCGCCTTCACAGCGGGCAGCTGACTCTCGAAATCATTCAGATAATTGCGTTTAAGGGTGAGCTTGAGGAGCTCTATCAGGTAAGCCGAGCGCACCTTCTCGTTATCTATCCCTCCCGCGTAGATGCTCATGTAGTTGTCGTTGTCTACCGGAATAAGGCCCCTGCTTTCTTTTGCTTCAAGAGCCGCGTTCACCACCGTAAACCATTTCGGCACTGTAAGGATTCTGTCGTCGGTAAATTTCAGAGTGTCGAGGAAATCATAGAAATTTTCACTCAGCTCCACCTTTCTCCCTCCCGGGCGGAACACCTTCGACATATTCACCCCGTTGAGTCTCTGGTTGAGGAATGTGAATCGGTTATAGAGTTTGTGTATGGCTGCGAATTCCGGATTGAATCCGGAGGCATCGATAAGGGAATCGAGCGAGGCGATGGCCCTGTCGTTATAGTCGATCCACTCCTTGGAATAAGACTTTATTGTCTTGGGTGTACGGGCTATGTATGCGTGCTCGCGAATGAAGGAATTCTCCTTTTCACCCGATCCTTTCACAGTGACGCCCTCCGGAGCGGCCGAGATCTCTATGGTGGCGCCCTGAGTGATGAACACCGGCACAAATGCGCCGTCTTTGGCCATGAAGCGATAATACACCGGAGTCGCATCTATGGTAATGACAGTGTCGTTCGAGGTGATTTCGGTATAGTCAAGCGCCGCTTCAGGCTGGAAATAGATCTTTCCTCCGGAGGAATTCAATATTTTCACAGAAGCCGGAGATGCCGCGCCTCCTGAAAGGGCTGCCATCATCATGAGTGAGAGGATGGCGGGGCATAAGGTGAGCGTTTTCATTTGCTGTTTTGTTTAAGGTCGCTTGTCTGCATGGCTTTCAGAGGGAAAGGAAATGTGAGTAGGGTGGAATTGGGCGCAAGGGTATAGGTCTGTCCATCAAACACCTTTGTCTGCGTCTCGTTGAATTCAGTGGCGAATCTCCGGAGATCGAAAAAGCCGTTGTAGGTCAGGAAAAGTTCACGTTTGCGCTCCTCGCGCACCATTCTCAGCGCTTCGTCGGCATCTGTGGCGGCCAGACGGTTGTAGCGGCCGGTTATGAGTCGGTTCTTTCGGAGTGTGTCGAGGTAGTCCATAGCCTTGGCGATGTCAGCCGGAGAGCCTTTCCTTGCGTAACATTCAGCCAGCATAAGATATACCTCGGAGAGCTTCATTCCGGCAGGATTCCATTTTATACCGAGGCTCATGAATGAGCGGTCGCCGGCAGGAGCAGTCTGGTGGGTGGGACGATACTGTATGCAGTAGAGCTCACGCAGATCCGCCTTCGGTTCGAAAAGCTCGAGCACTGCTGAAGTGACGTACATCGGGAAGGGATCTGAATATGTGGTTCCGAACTGATACAGAAGATTCTCTGAAGAGTCGTAGCCACGTTGCACACCGTTTTTCCAGATATTCTCGATCATATCGTTTACGGCCAGATACATAGGGCTGTCGATGGCTCTGTCAGTGCCATAGGCGGCTATAAGCTGTGGCGCATACCGGTTATACTCCGTGTTCATGTCCCATAGCTCATGACGCCCGGCCGGTGCCTCGGCCAAGGCTGCCTCACAAGCCTCAATACATTTGTCGATTTCACGTTTGAAGAGATGCACCTTCGCTTTAAGGGCATATCCGAACGTCTTGTCAGGACGGAAGACATTCAGGGCTACATGCGGCAGATCAGCTATTGCATCATCAATATCCTGCTGTATGAAGCGGTAGGTGTAGCCTACGCTCTGCTGCACACCTTTCTCCTCGATGCTTGAGAACATCTTCTCCCTGACGATGATTCCGTCTGTTGCGTCGGCTGTGGCCGGATCATAAGGCCGGGCATAGGTGTTGATGAGGAAGAAATAGTTGTAGGCTCGCATGATCTTTGCCTGGGCCATGGCAAGAAGCTTATCGTCGGGAGAGCCTTTTGAGTCTTTTACATTGCTGATTATGACGTTGTAGTTGGTGATGCGGTTATAGCATTCGTTATATAGCTCGTCTTCTATCGTGACAGCTGCTCTGTCGTAGGAATCGTCCCATAGAAAGGCGGCCGACCGCAGGGGCACGGTATAGTTCTTGAGCTCCTCCACCTTATACCAGGATGCCTCATTAGCGAGGCTCCAGCTGAAAGCATGGTCGTAGGAGGGGGAGATCTGCTCCAGAAGTCCGAGATAGTCTGCCGTACTTTCAAGGAGGGTCTGGCCTTTGGGAGGCACGTCCAGATAGTCGTCACACGCTGTCAGAAGCGGCATCGTCGGGGCCAGCAGAGCCAGTGTATATATTATGTGTCGTATTTTCATTGTGGTCTTGAAGTAGGATAAAGATTAAAGATTGAAGTCGATACCGAAGATGTAGGTAGGCGTCTGCTGATTGTTGCGTGTGCCTGAGTTGGCGTTGAAAGCTTCCGGGTCTATGCCGTGGCGATTGGAGGCCCAATGGCAGAGATTGTCGATCTGGAATCTCAGTCGTGCGCCTTGGAATACTCTTGTCTTCCGGAGGAGCGAGGTTGGGAAATTATAGCTCACTCCGATATTGCGCAGCTTTATGAAAGAGGCGCTGGCAGTGTTGGCATCGGCATATCTCCAGTGTTCATTGCGCTCTCCGCTGTCGCCGTGTATCCCCATCACAGGGATATCCGTATCAGTATTGTCCGGAGTCCAGCGGTCTACGATACCCTCGTTTACACCGGCGTTGGTGAGCTTATGGGTGGAGTCGTAGAGTGTGGGCACGTCTACACGCAGAGAGTGGCCTGCATAGTACACCATCTTGGCGAATACCGTGAGGTCTTTCCAGCGGAAATCGAGGCTGAGCGCACCGTTCCATTTAGGAGTGAGCTGCCCTACGCATACTACGGCACCGATATTGCGCACCGGATTGATCGATACGATCTCCCCGTTCTCGTTATATACCGACGGGTTGCCCGTATCGGTAAGGCCGGCATATTTGTAGGCATAGAGAGAGTTGTAGGCATCTCCCTGAAGATAATTGGACGTGGGATAGCGCATCATGTCGAGTGCATCTGTTGGCTTGTAATCGATCTTCTCGATGGTATTCTTGTTGTAGGCCGTCGAGAATGATGTGGTGAAAGTGAAGTCGCGGCTTTTGACCCAGTCGTAGCTTATCAGAAACTCCACGCCGGTGTTCTTCATTGCGCCGTTGTTCGCCCTGGCCATGCCGTTGAAGCCCAGTGAAGGATCGATGCTTTTGTTCACAAGAAGGTCTGAGCTGTATTTATGGTAGAAATCGATCGTTGCATTCAGTCGATTGAAGAGCATGAAGTCAAGACCGGCATTGAATGTGGCTGTCTTTTCCCATCTCAGCGAACTGTTGGGAGGCGACACTATGATGCTGATAGGGCCGTTGGAATAAGGCGATGTGCCGAAAGAGGCAAGCAGGTAGGGTGAGGAGCTCTGGTCGACCATGCCCGTGATGCCGTATGTGGCTCGCAGTTTCAGACGGTCGATCCAGGTTACGTCTCGCAGAAATTTCTCCTGTTCCATATTCCAGCTTGCACCCACCGACCAGAGAGGACGGTAGCGGTATTTCGGATCGCTTCCGAAGAGGTCGGCCTGCTCCACACGCACGCTTGCATTTACAGAATAGCGTCCGTCATACACATATCCGGCGTTGAGATAAGCCGACACATAACGGTGTTTCACGTCGGAGAGATACAGATTCTCTGATTTCGTGCGTGAATTTGCGTAAAGCTGACCCACCACTCCGGTCTGTGATAGAGTCTTCCAATCCACCTGTGAATACGTTAGGCGCTGAGCGTCGAAACCGTAACGCTCGCCTATGTGTGAGTTGCTCTTGTCTTCTCGGAGCTCCCCGCCGATCAGGGCGGCTATGTCGTGCTTGTCGGCGAAGGTGTTGCGGTAATTCAGCTGGGCGCGCAGGTTGTAATTGTCGTAGTTGGTGTCGCTGAAAAGCTGGTGGCCACCTTGCGGTATGTTGTAGATGAACCCGCCACGCGGATTGGTAGATGCAAACTCATTGATCATGGAGCGCATCATGTAGGAATCCTCCTCGTCATATTCCTTTGCGTTTACCTTACGTTTCTCATACTGGCCTTTAAGCTCCAGATCAAATCCGGAAGTGAGATCGAAGTTGGCCTGCACGAAATATTTCATGTAGAGGTCGTCGGACTTGTAGCGGTTGCGGGCAGATTCCTCTATGGCATTATAGCCCATGAAGTTAAGCCCATCGATGGCATTCACCTCCTCTGCGAGCACCTGATTATAGAGATAGCGGTAGGTAAGGTTGCCTTCATCGTCGGTGAGGGTGTCGTAAGGCATCGCCGCGGCATATCCGAGACCAGTTGCCTGAGTGAAGTCGGTCTTTTTCAGACGCAGGTTGGCTCCCAGTGAGAGCTTCATCCAGGAGTTCACCTTGAGATCGTTGCGCAGATAGAACGAGAGTCGGTCATCACTATTGAATTTGGTGTATTGTCCCATCTTCTCATAGCGTAGCGCGCCGTAGAAATTATATTTCTCGCTGCCTGCATTCAGTGTGAGGTTATAGTCCTGGGTAAGGCTGTTCTGCATCAGTCGGCGGCTATATTCCTTGCGGTAGTCGTTAAGGCGCAGTTTGTTGAGGCCCTCCTCAAGGTCGTTCGCGCTGATCTCGTTCTTGGCAAGGCGGTAATAGAGCATGTCAACCTGGCTCATGTAGGAGGCATTCGTCTTACCTGTCTTGGTGCCGAAGTATGCGAGAGGGTTCTTAATGTAGTCAGGATCACTCAGCAGCATGTCTCGCTCAAGATCGATAATGTCGGATGTGGAGGCATAGTGCTGGTAGTCGAGAGATGGGAGAGGGTTGAGATACCACCCCAATGATACGTGGGCCTCAAGCTTCTTGTCGCCGCCGCGTTTTGTGGTGACCACGATCACACCGTTCGAGGCATACACGCCGTAAAGCGAAGTGGCGGCCGCATCTTTGAGCACGGTTACGCTCTCGATGGTATTCACGTTGATATCGTTGAGGCTCATTCCCGTTGCAGGCTGTCCGTCTATTACGAGCAGCGGTGTGGTGCCTATTGCAAACGATGAATTGCCGCGTATGCTGATCTGGTTGTTATAGGTGGTCAGACCCGGTGTCAGACCCTCGAGTTTGGCTGTGAGGTCCGGAGATTGTATCTTGGCCAGCTTCTCGGAATTGACCACAACGGCTGATCCTGTGTTGCGTTCGCGTGATATGGTGTGGAAACCTGATACTATCACCTCCTCCAGAGTGTCGGAGGTAGGCTCAAGAGTGATGTGGACATCTGCACCTGTGGTGGCTGTCACCTCTTTTGTAGTCATTCCCACGAAACTCACTACAAGGGTCACTTTCCCCGCTTTGGGAAGCCTGACCTCGAAATTGCCGTCGATGTCGGCACTTGTGCCAATTTTTGTCCCTTTCACAAAAATTGTTGCACCGGCCACAGTCTCGCCCGTATTGTCTACCACTGTGCCTTTTATCGTATATGTATCAGCCGGAGGAGCCGTCATGGCCTTGGCCATGTTCTCCGCGCCCGCCGGCAGAGCCGGACAGAAAAGGAGTCCGAGCGTAGCGAGGAGCAGCGATCTGATGATGAAGGTTGGTTTATTCATAAGTGATTATTGTTTACATGTTAGATTCTGATTTTTACTGCTGACGTTTTACCGCCGGAAGTAACAATCTTCAGTATATAGATTCCTTTCGGGAGAGGCTCTATAGGTATGGCTATCTCATTCCCGGGAGCAGCCGCCATATGACACAGTTTGCCGCTCAGATCATAAAGAGAGACTGATGCGATGTTTTCAGGAGAAGCTACCCGGATGAAACGTGCTTCAACCGCTACATGCGGAGTCTCCGCCTCTGTTGCCGCCACGCCTGCATCATCGTTTAGTCCGGAAGTATACATTATTATCTTTTCCGGCTCTATGATGACGCTGCATTCGGAAGGCGTTCCGTAAGAAGTCCTCATACGGTGCCACTCATTCTCGCCGTAGGGCCTGTAGAAGAACCCCATGCGGTAGGTGCCGTCGGGAAGAGTAGACCCATCGGGAAGTGTGGAGTATAGAGGCCAGAAGCGTAATCCGATACGCTCATCCGGCTCAAGAAAATAGATTGCGGCGGTGTAGACGGGGGTGATGTCGTCGCCATCGATCACGGCCATGCATGCATCTCCATAGAGTTCTTTCAGTCCTCTGTTGTATGCGTAAATGTATATCTGGGCTTCATCGGGCGATGATGTCACGGTGGTGTCATCTCCGGCAGTGGTGAATCCGTTTTCCGAATGGAAATGCAGCGACCTCATATCGAGCATGCACTCCGTCTGAGGCGTGGATATGAATTTATCAGGAGGTGCGATTCCGCAGAGAATCATCTGGTTAAGATTGTATCCGCTTGACGTGCCTCCGGTAGCCTGATGTTGAGGATTCAAGGCTGAGAGAGAGTAGTAGCCGTCGCTCAGTCCACCCCATCCCCAGTTGAAATGGAAAAATCCGTATCCGTCGTATCCGTCGCACACGAATGTATGGCCCCCCTCCCGGTTAAAGCCGTCATAAAGCACGGGGCGTCCTGCATGGAGCTCGGAAAGAATCTGTTGGGCCCATTCTTCGTCTGTCATCAGACTGCGGTTGTATTTATGGATCTCGGGATCATAGCCGAAATTATTGATCAGAGCTTTCGCGGCGTTGGTGCTGTAGGCGATGCTGGTGCGTCCATACTGCATCTGCGAGGCATAACCTATGGCTTTCATCAGCGAGGCAACTGCCCGACAACTTTTGGTAGATGAGTTTATGTCATACGTGTCGGTCATGTCTTCCCAAGCAAAAGAGGGATAGTCGGCGAAATCAAGCGTATAGGTGGTGTCATTGTTTTTATCCTCATATGCCACGGTGCCTGTTGCCTGTTGCGGATAGCCGTAATAATACATTATCTGCGCTACGGCAGTGGCTACGCAACCGGTGGCATACGGTCTTCCTTCAGCATCTTTAGGACAATCGAGGTTGTATGGGGCTTCCTGATTCCATCTGCTTTCCAGCAGAGGTTCAACAGGAGTGGCGGAAAGGTTGTCGGCCTCAGCTGTAGTCCTGTCAATGCTATGGTACATAGAGTACGCTGGATTTTTGTCAAGGGATTGTATTTCAGAGGCATACTGCTTGAGCCACGCCCTGCATGGCTCGGCGATATTCTCGGTATCGAGATGCCCGGAGAGGCTGTAGGCCAACACTGTACGTGCACGGTCGTCTCCGGCTATAATGATGAATCCGCCCTCGTTACTGAGATTGAAAATATGATAAGGCGAATTTTCAGCCACCTCTGCGTAACTGCGGGTGTCAGTCGGCTGAATCAGGGCCTCTACCGCTCCGCGTTGTTCAAGAAATCGTCGTGCGGAGAGGAGGGCGTCACTTCTGGTGACAGGAGCGGCGCATACAGGGGCTGTGCATAGCAGCGAAACCAAGACAGGAGAGAGAGGATGTATTTTCATATGCAGGTGTCAGGAATGAATGATGCTTACTTATGAATAACGGCTGTAGTTCTGTCGAATTATCGGCCGCTACGGGAGGCAAGAATAAAATTCATTAAAAAACATTAAATGAGTTTTAACTCCGCCTCAGGGAGGATTTCCAGGACAGGGGTATATATGTATTCATGGTATTAGAAAACAAGGGAGACACCCATTTGAGATGTCCCCCTTGGCTATATTGCTTGATCGAAGATCGGGGGAAGCTTACTTCACAACGATCTTTGCTGATTCTGAATTACCTTTGCCGTAAACCACCACTACGTAGATGCCGGCAGGCACATCGAGAGCCATTTCGAGATTTGCGGCTCCGGCGGCAGACGTAGCGGAAGCAACTTTGCCGGCGTTCATGTCGTAGACAGCTACCTCAGCACCTGAAGCGAGAAGCACGCTCTCCACAGAGAGGACACCGTTTGAGGCAGCAACTTTGAGAGAATTGCCGTCGGCCACAACGCTGCCCACAGCGGCGCTGCCCTTAGTCACCATGAGGTAAGGCAGATTTTCCATTCCTGCGCCAATGATGCCGAAAGCGTCAGACTGAACGAGCACGAGCTCACCTTTCTTGAGGTTGTCTACAGTGATGACAGCATCCTCATTGCCAACGGTAGCAGATTTGATATCTGTCCAGTCGCATTCATATTTGTACTGGTTGTCGGGGTCTATGCGGTTTACTTTACCTACATTGAGGATAGTGCCCGCCGCGCCGTGGTTGGTGAATGTATAAGTGCCGTCTTCAGGAACTTCAAAGAAACGGTCTACAGTATAATATGCATCGGGATAAGTCTCCTGTGCGTCAAGCTGCATGCTCTTTCCACGGAGGAGGTTGTTGCCGCAGTTGAGGGTAGTGAAGGCGTTGAGGCCGATCATAAACTGTACATCCTCTGTGGCTGCTTCAGATACTGTAACGCCGATAACGTTCAAACCTGCCTTTACGTAAGGTCCGGCCACCGCGCTGCCCTTGTTGGTTCCACCGGGGCACTCGATATGGATTGCCTCAACAGAGGTTACGTCCATCACAGGCATGAAATCAAAATCATTGAAAGTGAGCTGCGATGGATAAGCGAAATTGTAGAGGTAATATACGGTGGTTCCGGGTGCCTGCGTGTTGGCTGCGCCCTGATTGTCTCTCTTGTCGATAGGATAAAAAGGATACTTACCTTCCATAGATACCGGGAAAGGCGTAGAACCCATCATACAGAAACACCCTGCTTCTAAAGGGGTTATCTTTACAAGGTATTCCTGACCGGGCATGAGGGCATAAGAATCACCGGGCACCCACTGAAATGCTTCCTGACCGCCATCGCACAAGTAAACGAAAATTTGCTGAGGGAGATCAAATCCGGTACCGTCGCCCCAGTTAATCGGAACCTCTTGTTCATTTTTGATAGTGAACCAGGCCTCCTTGGGTGCGTTTTCCATTGATTCAACCCACCAGCCGCCAACAGGGAAAGGTTTTGCGGTCTCGGGAGTCGTGCCGTAATCAAGCTCATCGTCAGCTATCGCCGGGGTGGCGAACAGACATGCTGCAAACAGTGGAAGTAAAAATTTCTTCATAGATTGTTGTTGTTGATTGTTGATTATTAATTGATTGAAGTTTGTTAATGAATTATTTTTGCAAATTTAATGCATAGAGAACAATTGTGCAAATTTTTACGGATTAAAATATCTGTAAAAATTTACAAGGCCTCATTTATTTCTTGATTTTCCCTACCACAAACACCCTGTGCTGCCCTGGGGCTGCATTCGAGCGGATGAGGATATGGCGTTTGAAGGAAGGCTCATGCACAGCCTCCGGATTCAGAAAGCCTTTGATCGACGCGCTGTCGCCCGGAGCGACAGGTACACGTGGATAGTCCAGACCGATGCAGCTGCATGAGGCATGCACATAAGTGAGCACCAGCGGTGCGTTGCCGCTATTGACGAATCTGAACTCAAACTTCTGCCTGCAGCTCTCAGGAGTGAGCTCTCCGAGATTGATGCTGGAGCGTTCGAAGCTTATCACAGGGTTGAAATCATCAATATCCTGTCCCTCCCGGGCCTGAATGGGACTCCGGAAAAAAATCAGCATTAACAGCGTCAAGACATGGATAAGGGAAGATCGTCTCATTGGATTTTGTATTTGTATGGCGCAAATTTAGCTAAAAAACTTTTAGATTGCGTTTACTTTTGTGTTTTGTTAAGTTTTACTTCGGAATTTTATGTAATTTTGCAGTGTTAGGCGCAGATCTTATCCTTTCTGGTGTGATTTGTGGAACTCCAACGTTAATCTAACCGATACCCAATGAAGCGTAATAATCTTATAACAGCCATATGTCTTGCCGGGACGTTGCTTGCAGCCCGTGCCGAAGACTTCAAGGTAACCTCATTCGAGACTTTCGGACCTTTCCCCATACAGGCTCCTCTAATGGTAGACTCTCTTGATGTAAACAAGAAGCCTTTTTCGGAGAAGCTCTTTGATAATGCTCCCGGAATCCTATCGCCCAAATCTTTGAGACATAAAACCCCAAAGGCTGTGGCAGAAGGTGGTCATGCAGTGCGTGTGCTCTCTTTTGATTTCCGCAACACCATGTTCACGCAGCCGGAAGTTGATGTGGAGGGTATAAAGAAATACACTCTCTATCTTGACGGCCGCAAGGTGAAGGATGGCGACCTCACCCTCTCTCCCGGCATCCACAATCTCTCGCTCCGCTATGTGGCCAAAGAGGCGGTGAATCCCGATTCGGTGGCCGTGACCCTTAAATCAGACAACAATGCCGGCCTTACTCTCTACTCAGGGGGGAAGCGTACGTATACACTCGACGATGTGCTCCACGGAGAGCGCATTTATTCATCGTCCATATCTCCTGACGGCAAATATCTGATCACTTACTACGCCACTACACGCAGAGGCGGAAAGGGTGGCAACCATGTGTATAAGATCACATCCGTTCCTGACGGGCGCACGGTGGCGGAGCGCACCCAGCGCATAGCCTGGATGCCGAAAGGATCACGATACTATTTCGAACGTCCGACGGTGGAGGGTACAGAAGTGGTGGCTGTTGATGCCGCTACGGGAGCCGAGGAGGTGATAATCGAGGCTCTCCCTTCAGACTACAGATATAGGTTCACCCCCGATGAGAAAAAAGCCATACTCACCAGTTATCAGGATGGCAAGAAGGAGGATCCGGGCATCTATCAGGTGCTTGAGCCTGACGACCGCCAACCCGGTTGGCGCGATCGTGCCATGCTGTCGGTTCTTGATCTGGAGACAGGGGAGATCAGCCCGCTCACTTTCGGCAATCATAGCGTCAATCTCAACGACATTTCGCCCGATTCCCGTAAGATTCTCATTTCCATGTCGGAAAGCCGCCTTAAGAAGCGTCCTACTACAGTGACCACAATTCTTACTCTCGATCTGGAGACATTGCAGACGGATACACTCGTAGACCGCGATGGATTTATCGGACGTGCCTTTTTCTCTCCCGACGGAAAACGCGTGGCCCTCACCGGCTCGCCGGAATCTCTCGGAGGCATCGGTAAGAATTTACCGGAAGGCAGGGTGCCCTCAATGATCGATACGCAGCTTTACGTGATGGATCTTGCCACCAAGCAGGTGACTCCTCTCACCAAAGACTTCAATCCTTCCGTAGATGCCGCCGTCTGGAGCGCGGCCGACGGACAGATATACATCTCGGCTGAGGATCGTGATTGTGTGAATATGTTCCGCATCAATCCTGATAACGGGAAAGTGACCCGCATCCCTCTCCCGGAGGAAAACATCGAGCGTTTCTCCTTGCCGGATGCAGGACGATACATGGCTGTGTATGGCGAGAGTGCCTCTTCTCCACAATCGCTGTATCTTGTCGACACCAAAAATCTCAAGTCTACTCTCCTGGCTACTCCCAAGAGCGGCCAACTCGCCGATGTGGAGCTGGCAACATGTGAGGACTGGAATTTTGTCAACTCACGAGGCGACACCATTTACGGGCGTTTCTATCTTCCGCCTAATTTCGACCCCGACAAGAAATATCCTCTGATAGTGAATTATTACGGAGGCTGCAGCCCGAGTTCACGCCATTTTGAGAGCCGTTATCCGCATAATGCATATGCCGCACAGGATTATGTGGTCTATGTGGTTCAGCCGAGCGGCGCCACAGGCTTCGGCCAGGAGTTCTCATCGCGCCATGTAGCTACAGCCGGCAAGGGCGTGGCTGAAGACATCATCGAGGGTACTAAGAAATTCTGTGAGACTCATCCTTATGTTGATGAAAAGAAGATCGGCTGTATTGGTGCCTCTTACGGCGGCTTCATGACTCAGTATCTTCAGACACTCACTGATATGTTTGCGGCTGCCATATCACATGCCGGTATTTCGGATCATACAAGCTACTGGGGTGAGGGCTACTGGGGTTATTCCTACAGTGAGACTTCGATGGGCGACCACTATCCCTGGACAGATCCCGATCTATATGTGAAGCAGAGCCCCCTCTATAATGCCGACAAGGTGCATACTCCGCTTCTCTTCCTCCATGGCGATAAAGACAACAATGTGCCTGTAGGCGAGAGCATCCAGATGTTTACGGCGCTCAAGCTTCTTGACCGTCCAACAGCGTTTGTTGCGGTGACAGACCAGGATCATCATATCACCGACTATGACAAGCGCCGCAAATGGCAAGACACCATCTACGCATGGTTTGCCCGCTATCTCAAGGACGACCCTACGTGGTGGAAATCAATGTATGAGGAATAACAAGATATAATTAGTGTTTCATAGATGATATATTTTTAGAAGATAAGACATATTTAGAATATCTATAAGGTGTAAATCGTAATTTTTAATAACTTACAAGCTTGGAAGCGAGGCTTGCCATTGCTTTCAAGATGTGAATAAGACAGTGGTAAACCGGAAAATTTGTGAAAATTTATAGTTTACTGTGAACCGACTGACCGGCATCCTTGTTATATAGTCAGAAAGTCGATGATAAAGTTCGATTTTCAATCGTTTCATGATGTTAGGTTAGTTTGAAAAGTATTATGGAAAACATTCAGCGAGCGGTCGATGTGAATCGATCGCTCGCTGGCGCTTTTATCCCGCTCTGTCAAAATAGGTGCTTTAGGGGCGAAATATGTTAATGTCTGAAAGTTTAAATGTTAAAAACCGTGCCAGAATGCTAATGAGTGAATATTTATATGTAAATTTGGGGCTCTTTATCTGAAATGCGTTAAAACAGTTTTTCAACTTCTTTTTCAAACTGACCGATGTTCAAGTTTAGCAGTAACCTAATTTTGCGCTTTGCTCTTGTTGCATGCCTATTATGCTCTACAGAGTATGCTTCTTCAAAACAGTGGCATAAGGAATATAATGATTCCTGCTGCGGTATCAACCTTAAGCCTGCCATGGATTATCTTCAGGGCCGAAAAATGAAACCTCGCCGTGAGGTGGTGGTGGGTGTCATCGACAGTGGACTCGACTCCACAGCTGTTGATGTGAAAGGTGCTCTCTGGACAAATCCTAAGGAAAAACAGGATGGCAAAGACAATGATCACAATGGATATGCCGATGATATCCACGGCTGGAATTTCT
>CAZUNU010000045.1:0-17735 GCA_964622105.1 uncultured Sangeribacter sp.
GCACACAGGTGATTCAGCGCGACCGCCACGCATATTATATGGCTACTCTCGCCCTTATCGGTGCAAGCCTTGAGCAGATGGCACTTGAGGTTCGCAACCTCCAGCGCACTGAGGTGCATGAGGTGGAAGAGGCATTCGGCAAGGGTCAGAAAGGCTCTTCAGCTATGCCCCACAAGCGTAACCCGGTGAGCAGCGAGAATATCTGCGGCTGCGCACGCGTGCTCCGTGGCTATATGGTGACAGCTTATGAGAACGTAGCTCTCTGGCATGAGCGCGACATCTCCCACTCCGCTACAGAGCGTATCATCATGCCCGACGCCACAATTCTTCTCGACTATATGCTCAACCGCATGAAGGGCATTCTGGAGAACCTCGTGATCTTCGAAGACCAGATGAAGGCTAACATCTATCGCACAAACGGAGTGATCTTCGCACAACGAGTAATGAACGCTCTCATCGACAAGGGCTTCGTAAGAGAGAAAGCTTACGACACCGTTCAGCCCATAGCCATGAAGGCCATGAGCCTCGGAGCCTCTTATCAGGATCTGCTTAAACAGGACCCCACTGTGATGAGCATCCTCACTGAAGAGGAACTTGACAACTGCTTCACTCTCGATTACTATTTCAAGAACATCGACCATATCTATAAACGTAATAAACTGGAAGAATAATGTCGGAAAGATTAGTAGTCATCGGTTCCCAATGGGGCGATGAAGGTAAAGGCAAGATTACCGACTATTTCGCATGCCGTGCCGACATGGTGGTGCGTTACCAAGGCGGTAACAACGCCGGACACAGTGTGATGTTCAACGGCCATAAATACTCCTTGCAGAGCATCCCCTCCGGCATTTTCAATCCCAACACGGTAAACGTGATGGCCAATGGCATGGTTGTGAACCCCGAATCGGTGCTCGTTGAACTTGACCGCCTCCACAATCAGGGCATCACCGATTATCAGCTTTACATTTCTGACCGTGCCGCCATGGTAATGCCCTGGCACTCCGCTCTCGACGGCGCTTACGAAAGCCTGAAGGGTGGCAAGCTGATCGGCACGACGAAGAAAGGCATCGGCCCGGCTTACAGCGACAAGTACAGCCGCACAGGTCTCCGTATGGGCGATCTTCTCGAGCCTGAATACTTCGCCGAGCGTCTTCAGGCAGCCCTCGACGAGAAAAACATGGAGCTCAAGATGCTCGGGCTTCCTACCTACGACTTCAAAGAGGTGTATGACCGCTACATGGAGATCGCCAAGATTCTCGGCCCGCGCATTGTAGACACTTCCGCACTCATCAACAAGGCGCTCCGCACCCCGGACAAGAAGATTCTTTTCGAAGGAGCACAGGGCATGATGCTCTGCATCGACCATGGCACGTATCCTTTCGTCACCTCCTCCACCCCATCGTCAGCAAGTGTGCCGGTTGGCGCAGGCATCTCCCCGAAATGGATTGACAACGTGCTGGGTGTAGCCAAGGCTTACTGCACACGCGTAGGCGAAGGACCATTCCCCACAGAGCTCCATGACCATATCGCTCACGAGATCCGGGAACGCGGCCATGAATATGGCACAGTCACAGGACGCCCCCGCCGTGTGGGTTGGTTTGATGCCGTGGTGGCACGCTACACGAGTCGCCTCGCCGGCATCGACAATTGGGCACTCATGCTTTTCGACGTGCTCTCCGGCCTTGACAAAGTGAAGATATGCACTCATTATGAACTTGACGGCAAAATCATCGACACTCCACCTTCCACCATCTCCAAACTCGCGCGCTGCAAGCCCGTGTATATTGAGATGGATGGCTGGAAAGAGGATATAACCGGAATCAAGAGCTTCGATGAGCTCCCGGAAGCAGCCAAGGCTTACGTACGCAAGATAGAGGAACTTACAGAAGTGCCCGTAGGGGTGGTATCTGTCGGTCCTGACCGCACACAGACCGTAATCATATCAGAAAAACTCAAAAACTTCTAATTGATCACAATTATGTCATTCTTAACTGAGAAAGTGAACGAGGAAGGCATGACCTTCGATGATGTCCTCCTTGTCCCGGCCTATTCAGAGGTAACACCCAACATGGTTGACGTGAAGACCCGTTTCTCACGCAACATCACCCTTAACATTCCTGTGGTATCGGCAGCGATGGATACAGTGACTGAGGCTGCCATGGCTATCGCTATCGCACGCCAGGGTGGCATCGGTGTAATCCATAAGAATATGCCTATCGACGTGCAGGCAGCTATGGTCAGGAAAGTGAAGCGTGCCGAGAGCGGCATGATCTTCGATCCGGTGACCATCACTCCGGATCAGACCGTAGGCGACGCACAGCGCATGATGCACGAAAACCATATCGGCGGCATTCCTGTGGTTGATGAGGAAGGTAAACTGGTAGGCATCGTCACCAACCGCGACCTCCGTTTCCAGACAGAAGAGGCCCTCAAGATCTCCGAGGTGATGACTAAAGACAATATCATCACCACTACCAATCCGGATCTCGCCGAGGCTTCACAAATACTTCTCCGTCATAAGATCGAGAAGCTTCCTGTGGTTGACAGCAATAACAAGCTTGTAGGACTCATTACCTACCGCGACATTACCAAGATCCAGGATTATCCCAATGCCTGCAAAGACAGCAAGGGACGTCTGCGCGTGGCAGGTGGCGTAGGTGTGACAAGCGACACTCTCAAGCGCGTTGAGGCTCTTGTAAATGCAGGCGTTGACGCTGTAGTGATCGATACAGCCCACGGTCACTCTGCAAACGTGGTGAACACTCTCAAAGCCGTAAAAGCCAACTTCCCTGAAATCGATGTGCTCGTGGGCAACATCGCAACTGCAGAAGCAGCTGAATATCTTATTGCCAACGGAGCAGACGGCATCAAAGTGGGCATCGGCCCCGGCTCCATCTGCACCACTCGTATCGTGGCCGGTGTAGGTGTGCCTCAGCTGAGTGCCATCTTCAACTGTGCGCAGGTGGCACATCGCCACAATATCCCCGTGATCGGCGATGGCGGCCTCCGCTATTCAGGCGACGTAGTGAAAGCAATCGCTGCCGGAGCTGACTGTGTAATGATGGGGTCCATGCTTGCCGGCACAGAGGAGTCTCCCGGTGAGACTATCATCTACAATGGCCGTAAGTTCAAGGCATACCGTGGCATGGGGTCAATCGAGGCTATGGAGGCCGGATCAAAAGACCGTTACTTCCAGAGCGGCACCAACGACTCCAGCAAATTCGTACCGGAGGGTATCGTAGCCCGCGTACCCTACAAGGGTACTCTCGCAGAGACTATTTACCAGCTCATGGGTGGTCTGCGTTCAGGCATGGGATATTGCGGTGCCAAGGATATCGACACGCTTCATGAGGCCCGCTTCGTGCGCATCACCTCTGCAGGCGTAATCGAGAATCACCCACACGATGTGACAATCACCAAAGAGGCACCCAACTATTCCCGTGCCGAGTAAATCAGTTTAAAGTTTATGGAAAAAATCATAATCCTGGATTTCGGTTCCCAGTATACCCAGCTCATCGCACGCCGTGTGCGCGAGTTATGCGTATACTGCGAGATTCATCCATTCAACAAGATCCCGGAGCTTGATGCCGAAGTTAAAGGCGTCATCCTCTCCGGATCACCCTCCTCCGTGCGTGATGCCGATGCTCCGAAGCCCGATCTGAGTCATATAAAGGGTCATTTTCCCCTGCTCGGCGTTTGCTACGGCGCTCAGCTTCTCGCCAACGAATATGGTGGCGAGGTAGAGGGGGCACCTTCACGCGAGTATGGACGCGCTATGCTTACTGTGGTAGACAAACTTGATCCCCTCATGCTCAATGTTCCATCACCCTCACAAGTATGGATGAGCCACGGCGACACCATTACACGTCTGCCTGACAATTACCACATCATTGGTTCTACTGAGAATGTGAAAGCCGCTGCATATCACATTGAGGGTGAGAAAACCTGGGGAATACAGTTCCATCCCGAGGTTTACCATTCTACTGACGGTAAACAGATACTTGCCAACTTCGTACATGGCATCTGCGGTTGCGCAGGCGACTGGAGCCCGGCCTCATTCATAGAGACAACTGTAGCCGATCTGAAGCAGAAATTAGGCGACGACCGTGTGATTCTCGGCCTCTCGGGTGGTGTGGATTCATCAGTAGCCGCCATGCTACTACATAAAGCCATCGGTGACAGGTTGACTTGTATCTTTGTCAACAATGGTCTGCTCCGTAAGAACGAATTTGATGATGTGCTCGATTCCTACAAGCATATGGGTCTGAACGTGATTGGGGTTGACGCAAGCGAGCGTTTCTACAATGATCTGAAAGGCGTGACCGATCCGGAGAAGAAGCGCAAGATCATCGGTCGCGATTTCGTTGAGGTATTTAATGCAGAAGCAAAGAAGATCGAAGGTGCACGTTGGCTTGGCCAGGGCACTATTTATCCCGATGTGATCGAGAGCTGCTCTGTAAAAGGACCTTCCGCCACTATCAAGAGCCACCATAATGTAGGCGGTCTGCCGGAAGATATGGATCTGAAGGTAGTTGAGCCTCTCCGTCTTCTCTTCAAAGATGAGGTGCGCCGTGTAGGTAAGGCCATGGAAATGGATCAGCGTCTTCTTGGGCGCCATCCCTTCCCCGGTCCCGGTCTTGGTATACGTATCCTCGGAGAGGTAACTCCTGAGAAAGTGCGTATTCTTCAGGAAGCCGATGCAATCTTCATCAACAATCTCCGTGAAGCCGGACTTTATGATCAGGTATGGCAAGCCGGTGTGATGCTTCTTCCGGTGCAGAGTGTAGGCGTGATGGGCGATGAGCGCACATATGAGAACTGCGTGGCATTACGCGCCGTGATCTCGACCGACGGCATGACCGCCGACTGGGTACATCTACCCTACGAATTCCTCGCTAAGGTCAGCAATGAAATCATAAATAAAGTCCGTGGCGTCAACCGCGTAGTCTATGACATCTCCTCCAAACCACCAGCCACAATAGAATGGGAGTAACCTTCCATATCCAGTGACATAAAGAATTCATATCCATCCAGCAAGCATCCTGAAAAAATTTTTTAGGGTGCTTGCTCTGTATCGGAGGTGTCTATTGAATCTGAAAAAGTAAGCGGCCGATTCACATCGACCGCTTATTTATTACATAATACTTTTTAAACTAACCTAACATCATGAAACGAATTGAATCTCACTTATGTAATCACTACATCATTGTGATTTTCTGATATTATAACAGAGGTAGCCTGAAGTTGGTTCATGGCCTTTAAAAAAATTTCTTCACTTCTCGAAATTTTCTTGCATATCAGGAATATTCTTACGAAATTTGCTATTGACAATTCCGAACAAAAAGTCTTAGTATTCATTTTCGCGCAGCGCTATTTATTTGAATCACAAGACAATGAGTCGATAAAATACAGGAACCAATCTCAAGTTGCAAAAAAATATGAACTTAAACCAAGAAAAAATTTTTATAATAAAAAAAATATACAGTATAGGAAAAATAATCAACAAATAGAAGAAAAATATGAATGTATTACTTAATATTATCTGGATTGTATTCGGTGGCTTCATGATTGCCGTGGAATATGTATTTTCGAGTGTTGCCATGATGCTCACCATAATTGGAATACCATTCGGTTTACAGACTTTGAAATTGGCACAAGTGGCACTGTGGCCATTCGGTACCGACATATCAAACAATGGCTGGCCATCGGGATGTCTCGCTGGTATAATGAACGTGATCTGGTGGTTTCTCGGTGGCTTTGTGATCGCCCTATCGCACCTCGCATGGGGACTGATATTCTGCATCACCATAGTCGGTATCCCCTTCGGTATCCAACACTTCAAGCTCATGATGCTCGCCCTCTTCCCCTTCGGCAAGACCATCTCCTGAAGCACCAGCAACCATAAGTTTATGCCACACGACTCTGACTCCAGAAAGATCAAGGAGGATACCTCAATGAAGCAAAAGGGTGTGGATCCGGCCCCTATCAGTGAATTTACCGGCCAACCCATCGAGGAAATACTGGCACTATAAATCCTTATCTGTAAAAGCTGATATAGGTTTAACAACACAGCCCTCCATATAATCAATCCGGATATTGTTTCTTAGAGTCACAATATCCGGATAGAGTATATGGGTATCAATGTGTAAAGATATTCCAAAGTGGTTTAGCGTCATAATGAGATGACGATTTTACCAATTTGGCTTCGTTTCTCGGCGAGGAGATGGGCATCGCTGATGCGACTGAACGGGAAGACTTCTGCGATTATCGGTTTTATATTTGCACTTTCTATCAACCTCATCATGTCGGAAATCTCTTTCGGGTTCGGCCTATTACTGTAGAAGCCAGTGAGATATACCCCAGACGGAATTTCCTTTATCGGATCAAAGTTCTTTAACCCGAATACACCTCCAAGCAACCCCGTATGGCAAACTATGCCATGTAAAGAAGTCACTTTTAATGACTCCCTTAATGTTGATGCTCCTATCAGTTCCAAAGTCTTGTTTACACCACGAGGATATCTTTCAAGGAGTCGTCTGGCAAAATCCTCTCCTTCCGTTATTACTTCATCTGCTCCATACTCTTTTAATAGGGTAGCTTTCTTAGAGCTTCGGGTTGTGGCTATAACCTCAACTCCAATTGCTTTGGCCAACTGTATGGCTGCTAATCCTACTGTAGAACTGCCCCCACGAATCAGCAACGTATCATCCTTCTTTAACTGGAGAGATGTCACCAGAGAACCATAAGCTGTATAAAAAGTTTCCGGTATAGCGGCCAATTCATTCCAGTCGAGACTACTCTCAACCGGGAAAACGTGGCTTACAGGTAGGAGTGCATATTCAGCATAACTGCCGTTGAAGCTACGCCCCATTCCTCCCATGAGAGCTATTACCCGTTGCCCTACTTTCAGACTACTATCGGAGGAATATACCACTTCACCCACGCACTCAATACCCGGTATAATCGGCTTTGTGATATATGGTTGGGCAACTTCAAACTGTCTTAGCAACACTTCAGAGTGATTGATTCCGAAGGCTTTTACCTTGATCAACACCCAACCTGGACGCACCTCGGGCACCGACACATCCGAAAAACTCATTTCCTCAGCCTTACACGGCTCTGTAAGCACCACAGCTTTCATATATATTTCCAACATTGGGGATCGGGAGAATAGAATGAATGATTATAACCGTAAGCAACAGCGGGGCAACCTCTGCAGAAACGAAGAAGCTCACATTTTGAACACTTCTCGAATTTCTCATATTGGCGATAAGCCTCCATATCCGGGCCGATCCATAGAGCATATAGGGGCTTCTGAAAAAGATTACCTACCACGCTTTCAAAACGCCGGCATGCCATGACGTTGCCATTCGGCTGTATGGTGAAATGACAATCGCCACAATGGCAACCATCATATATTGCATCCGGATCACTATCCTCAGGAATTTTGAATAGACCTTTTTCATAGAGGAAAAGCGTCCATAAATGATCTTTGAGATTGAAAATGGTGCCTGAATCCTTATGCTCCTCGAATTTCTTCCATATCTTCTCAAGGAAATCACGATATTCCGAAGGAGAAATGTGAGTAGACTTCTCTTCAGATGTAGGGCAATATCTACCAAAAGCAAATACCTCTACCCCTTTCTCCACCACAAGGTCTATTATATCAGGAATCTCATTAATATTTGTACCTGACACCGTGGTCATGACTGCCACACGGATTCCGTTACGCCTCAGCACATCAATCTTCTCCACCGTAGTGTCAAACGATCCGGGTTTACGGATGCTGTCGTGCGTTTCTCTCATTCCGTCTATCGAAAGCTGATATTTCCGGCAACCCATAGACTTCAATCGTTGGCATACCTCATCAGTGATATGAAATGGATTGCCCAAAATAGTAAAAGGGATTTCCCTATCACGAAGCATCGCAAGGATAGTCCAGAAGTCACGGTGAAGAATGGGATCGCCTCCGGTGATATAGAAATAGGGCAATCGGTTAAGGCGCGTGCACATATCCACACATTGCTCTATCACTGCTCTTGCCTTCTCAATAGGCATCTCGATGATATGGGGGTGGCCTTCGGAGAAGATATAGCAATGCTCGCAACGCTGATCGCAACTATCGGTGATATGCCATTGAAAAGCAAAATATTCCATGGAGTTCATTAAGAATCAGAGCATGACGATAAAGACTCCGATACCGATGCACTTCTAAAAAGTTATCAGTACCGGAGCATTAAAAAAAGCCTGCGAAAATTATTTCTCACCGGCGCCACATGCTGAGCCACATGCAGCAGGTTTTGGCTCAGACTTCTCCTCGCCGGCGCCACATGCAGAGCCACATGCTCCTGAAGGAGTACCGTTTTCGGCTTCAGCACAAAGATAGCCCTGTGCGGTGTGCTTGAGGGCATTGTTGATAATACGTGTCATAATCGTAATTGTTTTATGGGGTTATTGACTTATTGTCTATGCAAATTTAATGGTTCATTTTCAATAAATCAAGAGATTGCAATTATGTCATTTAGTAACCTTTTTATTACTTTTTATGATTTACAACTACTCGACCCTACAAAAAAAATTTAATTTAATTTACACGTCATCAGAGACTTGCATTTATCATATATATAACGTAATTTTGTAAAAAAGCCATCTTAACATGAGAAGGAAAGAACAACTCAATTCTATCATTGAGATATGTCCCGTCAGGAATGTCATAGCCCGCTTCGGCAATAAATGGGCTCTGCTTGTAATACTCGTCATAAGCGAGAACGGACCCATCAGGTATAAGGATTTACTGAGGGAAATACCCGATATATCATCAAGAGTACTGGCAAATACTCTCCGTTGCCTTGAGGAGGATGCTTTAGTGATCCGAAAGGCATACCAGGAAGTACCGCCACGTGTTGAGTATTCGCTTACCGACACGGGACGGTCACTCGTGCCGATTATACTCCAGCTTACCGAATGGGCACAAACCAATATGAAAACAATAATTCAACATAGGGAAAACTGCAAATAATCCCCATGGCTTTATGCAGCCATAGGGATTACAAATTTCTGAGGTTACCAGCTATCACTTGGAAAATTGCCAGATGTTACTCAAAGAATTGCCAGCTGTCGAAATCCATAAGCAAAGGGCCTTCTCCCTTGAATACGAAGTAAAGATCATGAATGCCATCGCGAGGCTTTATCTTACAAGTCTGATCTTTCCAAGTTTCTGAGGAGCCACATTTAAGAGTGCCGAGCAATTCTCCGTTAGGCGCGTCAAGGCGCACTTCAATAGCCGCCGAAGGATTTGCGCCACGGGTACGGGCAGTGAACTTTGATGCCCCATCCTTGAAGTCTACTTCCCTCACTTTTATCCAATCCCCCGGATCAATATCGTTCACGAATACAGTGTGAATGTTATCGTAGCCTATGCCTATACCCTCTTCCCAAGCGATTGTCTCTCCCTGCTGTCGTATGAAAGGATTCAATGGAGCAATGCTCCTGAGAACTCCACGTTTGTCATGATGAATATAGGGTATCCGGCCGTCAGGTTCAAAATCAAACGGAACTACACTTGCCGTGCGCCGGCGGCTATGAGCCTCAGGGAGCCCTTCGTCCATATAGAAAAAATACCATTGGCCCTTGAATTCCACCATACCGGTGTGGTTACCCATGCCCCCGTGTTCAAAGGCACGCATTATCTGTCCTCCATATTTCCATGGTCCCAAGGGTGAGTCTGCCCACGCCCAGTCTGTAGCTTCCGGACAGAAAGACGCATACGCAAGATAATACTTGTCGCCACGCTTTGTGATCCATGGTGCCTCTTCATAATCGGGTCCGAAAGCCTCCTTGTCGTTAATGTCAAACACTACTATGTCGCCATCATAGCTTATCATGTCCTCATTCAGCTTCACAGCATATAGGGCATTGTTTCCCCAATAGAGATAAGCCTGTCCGTCATCATCTATAAGAACGGTAGGGTCAATGTCTTCCCAGCCATGACCGCTGAAATTAGTATCTTCGGCATACGTCAGTTGGTTCTTTCCCCCGAGTGGATTCGTGAAAGGTCCGTAAGGTGAATCAGACACAAGCACCGGCACTCCGCTCGTGGAAGGATAGAAATAAAACTTGCCGTTTCTGTAAGCCATCTGTGAGGCGTTGGCATTCTCATGCTCACCGAAAAGAGATATATTGAAAATAGGGGCATGATGAGTCCAGTTCACCATATCTGTTGTCGTGAAGCAAAGGTAGTCTTTCATCACAAACTGCTCGGGAGTCGCCTCCATCTCGTCATGTCCTGTATAGAGATATAGAGTGTCGCCAATCACCAGAGGAGCCGGGTCAGCCGTAAATTCAGTCTGGGAGATGGGATTCTGCGCCAAACCGGTGAGAATGGCTAATACTGAAAAACCGGCAATGACTATACGTCTCATTAAATCAAATTTTTACTGACAATTTCTTGCCGTTATAATTCACTTCCTTGCTCTCACCATTAGGCATCACCACACGGAAACGTCGTGTGTTCAACATACCGTCATAGGCTCCCTTGCGGGCTCCGATGGTAAGTGTACGTTTCTTGTCGTCCCATTTCATGGGTATCTCCGTGAATTTTCCATCAAGGTAGTTGTAGTTGTCACCCTCGTCTTCGTAAAGCACAAACTCGCCATCGGCTCCCGGATATACATTAAGCGAAATCAGATCCCAAGGTTTCTCATTTACGTACTGAAGATCCTGGCCGAGCGGCAAAATACTTCCGGCCTTTACGTATAATGGCGAACGCGATATCGGAGCATCGGCCTGAAGGGTACGACCTCCTTCGAGAAGTTCTCCGGTCCAGAAATCATACCATTGTGTGCCTGAGGGTAGATATACCTCATACTTTTTCTCCTGAGTCCAATCTACGGGTTTCCAATCGCCCTGACCGTTATTGGAGCTTCTGTCCCAGCCGGACATTTCATCCGTTTTCACAATCTTCTCATCAGTGAACAGCGGATCCACAACAGGACATACAAGCAGATTGCGCCCAAACATGAACTGGCGGTTGTTATTCCATGTGTTCTTATCATCCTTGAAATCCATGAATAGTGCACGCATGAAACTGTCGTCATCCTCGCTTACACGGCGAGCAGTGCTGTAGATGTAAGGCAAAAGACGGTAACGCATTTTAACTGCATCCACAAGGGCATCATAAACCGGTTCCCCCGGTTTGCCATAATAATAGAGTTCACGGAACACCTCTGTGCCGTGGCTACGCATCATAGGATTGAAGAGACCGAATTGCATCCAGCGTGTGTAGAGCTCCTGATACTGTGGATTACTCGTTGCTGAATTATCACCCCAATTCCTGTTGTAGGATCCAGCAAAAAAACCGCCGATATCTGTGTTGACATTAGGGTTGCCTACAAGAGTATGGTTAAGACAAAGGGGCACCTGATTACGCAAAGTCTCCCAAGAGCTCCCTACATCGCCACTCCAGGTATTGGCTCCGTAGCGCTGCTGCCCGGCGAAGAAGGAGCGTGTGAGTATGAACACGCGCTTGTCCATATCCTCCGCACGCTGATGCTGATCCACACCACCCACACACATGAAAGGATACAGATTGCGTACCCTGCGGTATGATCCGGCCGAACATTCCTCGTCAAGATCGGAATCCTTGTATTGATGATGATCAGGATCAGTTGAATCCATCCACCAAGCATCGATTCCCATATCGTGCAGACGCTTCAGATGTTTCCAATAGATATCGCGTGCCTCAGGACTATAACTGTCGTAGACCCTTACTCCCGAGAGATAATCGCGACGTGGAGGCCATTCTGTGAGACCCGATTCAGGCCATGTCTCAAAAGAGAAGAGAAGGCCTTTATCACTTAGCTCCTTATATTGTTTGGTCTGAGGCCCGAAACTCTGCCATATACTTATGCTCAGATGGGCGTTATTGTCGTGCACCTTATCAATCATCTCCTGAGCACGGCTGAAATCAGGGCTTATGAACTCCATGGCATTCCATGTATAGTTCGATCCCCAGTATTGCCAATCCTGGATCATGCCATCTATGGGAATATTCAACTTGCGATAGTTGTCGAGCACCTCAAGAAGCTCTTCCTGTGTCTTATACCGTTCACGGCTCTGGTGAAATCCGTAAGTCCAGAGCGGCAACATCGGAACTTTACCGGTAAGCCAACGCATATCGGCAATCACTCCGTCGGCATCACCGCCATACATGAAATAGTAATCAACTGCATCTCCAACCTGGCTTTCCAGCTCAAGTGTGTCATTATCGTTGAGAGCAGTAGGTGAGTAATTATCCCAATATATTCCATAGCCCTTGATGCTCTGGAAGAAATGAGCAAAATCCTCGAGGTTAGACTGCTGCATCAGCCGATGCTCTCCTCGCTGCGACATTTTTCCATTCTGGAGCATCCCGATACCATAAATCGGCTCCTCGGCCTCAAGAGCAAAACTCTGCATCACTTTGAAGGATCCCTTGTCTATTCCCTCGGTAATAGGAGTGAAATTATAACTGCCCTCGGCAAGGAGAACAGTACCGTCAGGCTTACTGAAGCTTACCTTACCGGTTTTCTCATCAACAGTCACTGTCAACGACGATGATTTGTAAACTGTGCCGGATTCATCGGTTGAAACGTTTACATTTATCTTTTCCGGTTTGGCTGTCACGACCAACGACTCCCTCAACTCTTTATTATTGGCCGGAAGTTTTGTGACTCTTACTATCTGGGGGGTAAAAAACTCCACAGATACCTCATCGGCCGATGCATACATGCACGTTGCGGCCAGCACTACACACGATAAAATATATTTTATTTTCATAATATCAGATTATAGTTGGAAACATTTTTTTAACGGAAATATCAGCTTATCTATTGAATACCCAGCTGTCGAAATCGAGCAGATTCGAGCCATCTCCTTTAAACACGAAATAGAGATCATGTATGCCGTCACGCTTCTTGATCTTACAACTGGTTTCTTGCCACGCTTTAGGATCAGCCGTCTTATTGCCCTTCATAGCACCACACTGAAGAGTGCCAAGCAATTCGCCGTTAGGCGCGTCAAGGCGTATCTCTATAGCAGCCGAGGGATCAGAGGCACGAGTCCTTGCCGTGAATTTCGATGCACCATCCTTGAAATCCACCTCACGCACCTTTATCCAATCTCCAGGATCGATATCGTTCACATACACACAGTGAATGTTGTCATACCCTATACCTATTCCCTCTTCCCAAGCTATCGTCTCTCCTTGCTGCCGCACATAGGGATTCAAAGGGGCAACGCTCTTCAAGACACCACGCTTGTCATGATGCATGTAAGGAAGGGAGCCGTCTGCATTGAACTCAAATGGAATCACGCTCGTTGTGCGTCGTTTGCTATGAGACTCCGGTAGCCCTTCATCCATATAGAAGAAATACCATTGTCCTTTGAATTCACACATGCCCGTGTGATTACCCATGCCCCCATGTTCATAAGCCCGCATAAGCTGACCGCCATATTTCCAAGGGCCTAACGGTGAGTCTGACCATGCCCAATCCGTTGCTTCCGGCACATTCGAGGCATATGCAAGATAATACTTGTCGCCCCTCTTGGCTATCCAGGGAGCCTCTTCATAGTCCGGTCCAAAAGCCTCCTTATCCTTGATGTCGAAAACTATGATGTCGCCGTCATAACTGATCATGTCTTCGTTAAGCCTGACGGCATAGAGAGCATTATTGCCCCAATACATGTAAGCCTGGCCATCATCGTCTATCAGAACTGTCGGGTCTATATCCTCCCAGCCGTGTCCACTGTAGCTGGTATCTTCAGAATTGATAAGAAAATTCTTCCCGCCCAAAGGATTAGTGAAAGGACCATAAGGGGAGTCAGACACAAGCACAGGAATACCGAATGTGGAGGTATAGTAATACCATTTGCCATTACGATAAGCCATCTGTGCTGCATAGGCTGAATTCTTCGCACCGAACCCCTCGTTGTTGAATATGGGCGCATGGTGGGTCCAGTTCACCATGTCGGTGGTTGTGAAACAGAGATAATCCCACATGATGAAATCTTCCGGAGGAGCGATATTCTCATCATGACCGGTGTATAGATATAAGGTATCGCCTACTACCACCGGAGCCGGATCAGGAGTGAATTCAGTCTGTGAGATTGGATTCTGCGCCCACACCATCAACGGAACGGAGGAAACAGCCACAATCGCGAGCAATTCATTAAAACGTGTCATTCGATGTCGGGTTATAATAATTTGTATCGCAAATTTAACTATTCCGACCTTATTACGCCTTGTCTCAATTGCTCATATTCGTTTCATTATGTAACTTCAGTGTTACATATAACTAAGTTTTCGTTATATCTTCCGGATATTCCACCGGCTACTATCTTGATTTATAAATTACTATGATCCTAACTCGTTCAAAACATCAGATATCGTAGAAACGGTCGAGAAGTTCCCTGCGATAGGATTTTGAAATCTTGATCTCGGTGATACTGTCGAGAGGGGGAAGAAGGATACAGTCGTTTCCGGAGATAATACCTACGTAGCGCATATTTACGATGAAATGCTTATGCGTCCGCACGAAGTCGGGTCCATATCCCAAGATAGTCTCGGCAGTAGTCTGGCGTTTCAGAATGATACGCTTCAGATTTGAGAACACACATTCCCATATCTTGCGCTCGGAAAGATAACGGAAATAGACTATCTCAGCCGGATTGACAATAATCTTCGAATTTATCACCGATGTTATTGCGATAGGTCGCATGCTTGCAGTTGAGGAATAGCCTCTTGAGCTCTCACCTACTTTCTGGGGCAGAGAGGGAATGGAATAAGGCGATGCAGGAAGGTTCTCAGAATGAAGCCGCCTCATTATCACCTCCAGATCGGCCGGGTCAAAAGGCTTGAGCATGAAGTCGAACACTTTCAGGGAAAGTGCATCATGGATGTAGCGGCGGTAACATGTATGAAATACAACCCGGGTATTTGTCGGGAGTGCCACATTCTCATACCAGTCAAGTCCGTTTGATTCCGGAAATTCCATATCCAGAAACAGCAGATCCGGGCTATGAAGCTGCACGAGCCGTTCTCCATCGGCTATGTTTGAGGCTTTGCCACACAGGATCGTATCGTCACGTCCGGCAAGAGCGGCTTCCAGAAGTTGCATACTCGGGAGATCATCGTCGATTATGACGACTTTATATTTCGCGTGTTTTGGATTTTGGTTCATGACTGTTGGCTTTAAAGTCAAAAATTTACAAGAATTTCATGACTTGAGGGTTAAGGGGATAGTGATTGTAGCTGTATATCCCGGAATGCCGTCGCATTCCGAAGAAGTATCTATTGTGAACGTGGTCTTCTCCTTATTCCTTTCATTGATCAGTCGGATCGTTTCCACGAGCACCCGCAAACCAGTGCCTGAGCCGTGCGTTGGAGATGAATCAGAATTACAACTGTTGAAAACAGTCACCGATACCCTGTCGGACTCCTCCCTTCTCACTGAAATCATGAGAAGTGGAGGCTCGTCATTGGGCAGTGAGGGGAAACCGTGTCTGAAAGCATTCTCCACAAGAATCTGTAGAGCCATAGAAGGAAAGAGGAATCCAAGATCCATACCGGCCGGTATAGAGCATCGGTAATCCGGACGCACTTTCATGCCGTCAGACATAACGTGTATATAGTCGCCTACGAAAGAGAGCTCATCTTTGAAAGGGATCACCATCTCCGAAGTCACATACTGCTGCCGGCGTATGAGACGCACAAGGGCATCGAGATGATATTGTGTACCGGCGGCTACATGAGAGAGTTCGTGGTTGAGTGCATTGTATATGAAATGCGGTGTTATTCTGTTACGTAAATTTTCCTGTCTGAGCATCACGATCTTCTGCATCATCTTCTCTTCCCGACGACGAATTCGGCCTCTTCTCAGAATAAGGAATAGGGCGAGACCGATGGTTATTGCCACAAAGAAGGCCATTAATGCGAAGAGCCTGAAAATCCTTGCTCTCTGTCGCGTATGCTCGGTTTCGAGATTGAGTATCCTGCGGTCGCGCTGATAGAGTGCATTGAGAGCAGAGATCTGTTGCTTCAGTTTATAGGAGCGCAAGGAATCATTGAGATTCACGTAGCGCTTCTCCATTTCGTAGGCATCGCGATAGCGGCCTGTGGCATGATATATGTCTTCAAGTGCCTGCAGTCTGGCAAGAAGCTGTTCAAGGCGCATTGTTTCATCAGCCGGATACAGCGCAGCCATTTGAAGCGCCTTGTCGTAATCCTTGTCAACAAGAGCAGCACGCATCTTGAGAGTCTGGATATAAGAGGTGACCACAGGGTTTGCCTGTACATCCGAGAAATAATAAGCTGCAGAATCAAGTGCGGACGCAGCTCCTCCTGTATCGCCAAGCCTTATCTCTGTATCGGCCAGATTCACTGAATTGAACATTCGTTCCCATCTTGAATCCGGAAGAGAGTCGAGCATGTGCTTTATATAGGTGAATACCCTGTTAGCACCCTCGAAATCATCTCTGTAATACAAGCAGTTGCCATAGCCGGTGAGAGTATTGAACTTGTCATACTGTCCCATATTGTCAAGAATATCCAAAGATTTTCTCCACCATATTGTGCTGTTCTCGAAATCGTGCATGTCAGTGAGCACAGAGGCAATTCCATTGTAAAGAGGAATATAATGATCAGTTGACATGTCTAAAGAATCCGCTACCGTGATGGCACGGTTGTAGTAGAAAGCTGCGCTGTCAAGGCGTGATGCCATGCGGAGAGCATTGGCATAGTTGCCGTAAACCCGTGGCAAATCATGCAAACGTTCCGACAGTTCGGTATTGTCGACTGAAAGACGCAAGTATTTCAGAGAGGAATCTGGATTGTATGTGAATTGATCATAATATGCGCCCTTGGTTTGGTAGCTGAGTGCCTTAAGGCGTGCCATCTCAGGTGTTGATTCTTGCCTGCTCAGCCAACTGAGGGCAGAATCAGCAGAAGCCATCACTTCCATAGGATGCCGTTGATAGAAAGCATTAATCCCCTGATGGACCATAGCCTCACACCATAGCACCGAATCTTTCTCAGCCAATGCATGGCTCTTCAACCCCTGAGTCATTACGATTGCCTCCCTAACATGACCTGAGCGAAGAGTATCGTTAATCTCAGCCAAAATTGCGCGCGAATATGTTGTATCCGATTTATGAACACACGAAAGAATCACACCGGCTAAGAAGACGATGACAGACAGATGCAATAAATGCAAGGGCCGTAGTGAATACTTCATTCAGTCAGGGTTATGTGATATGGACAGTCCGGGATTCGATTATGCGCAACCCCAGACAGTCGGATAAGGTGATCTATGTTAGTTTTGACAACTCAATGCAAAGATAATCATTATTTTGCATACATATGCAAGCCATATCGACGATATAAGGCATATTTTTTACAAATATTAGTATGTCAGATGCAAATTTTGGCCTTTTGTCACCGATTCAAGGCATTATAGTCTCAAAAAGCGATTTCGACGGTTTCTAAAGAAGAAAAGAATATCTAACTTTGCATAATTAAGGGATAGGAATTCCTGTCCGTCTCTTCTCCATTGTAAGTAAAGACACGGCTGTTTTTTGCAATCTCAATATTTACTATCTCAATCTGTAAAGTCCTTGCCAGCCACTTGACTTACAATTGAATCAGATGAGGGTGTGTCAAAATAGGCACATCCTCTTTTTTACGCCGCTGAGGTTTCAAT
>CAZUNU010000046.1:0-17133 GCA_964622105.1 uncultured Sangeribacter sp.
TGCAGACCATGGCTCTTTCGCCGGATGAGGCCATGACATTTCTATATTCCACTTTGTCGCTTCCTGACAAAACAGACTATTCTGAAAATTTCTACCGCCGAAATGTAGAAGCCTCTTTTAAAGCAAGAAAGGAGATGCCCTGGGGCAACTCTGTGCCCGAGAGGGAATTCCTTCATTTTGTCTTGCCGGTGAGGGTCAATAATGAGAATCTCGACCTTTCACGCGAGACATTTTACGATGCTTTGAAAGACCGGGTGAAAGGATTGAACATGAAGGATGCCATTCTGGAGGTGAACCACTGGTGTCATGAGAAGGCTACCTACAAACCATCCGATGCTCGCACGTCGTCTCCGCTCTCAACGGTGAGTCAGGCCATAGGACGTTGTGGCGAGGAGTCGACTTTCACAGTCGCGGCTCTGCGTGCAGTAGGCATACCGGCTCGCCAGATATATACTCCCCGTTGGGCACATACCGACGACAATCACGCATGGGTCGAGGCTTGGGCTGATGGAGAATGGCATTTTCTGGGTGCTTGTGAGCCGGAAGCGGTGCTTGATCTGGCTTGGTTCAATGCTCCTGCCGCGCGAGGACTCCTGATGAGTACAAACGTGGCCGGCGATTACGACGGCCCGGAGGAGGTGCTTCTGAAAGAGCCTCTCGTGACCCGTATAAATGTCACTGCCAATTACGCTCCGGTGGCAACTCTGCCGGTAAAGGTGGTGGATGCCGAAGGCAATCCTGTGAAAGGAGCGAAAGTGAATTTCTGCATCTACAATTATGCGGAATATTATCCGGCTGTGACCAAGATTTCTGACGATAACGGCGAGACATCGCTGAAGTCAGGTCTGGGCGATCTCATTGTCTGGGCTACTGACGGCAATAGTTTCGGATTTGCCAAGGGCTCAGCAGCCGACTATGTGGACGGTGAAGGACTGATGCCTTTAAAAATGGTGCTTGACAAGGATTCAGGATTTGAGGGTGTCGTGGAGTATAATATCATACCCCCAGTGGCTGCCACGCCTGTCCCTGTCGTAAGTTCAGAAGCCAGGAAGCGCAACGACCTCAGTCTGGCCAAGGAAGATTCCATCAGGAATGCCTATACCGCCACTTTCCTGTCGCCTTTGGAAGCGGCTGACGCGGCTGCCAGATTAGGGGTAAACCGCGAAAAGATGATAAAAATCCTTACGGAAGCCCGAGGCAATCATCGCACAATTGTGCAGGCTCTTGAGACTACCGACCCGATGCGCCGCGAAAAGGTGGTGGATCTGCTCATGCAGGTGAGTGAGAAAGACAGGCGTGACATAACCATGCCGGTGATATCCGACCATGTGGTGAATGTGATCGGATATGCTCTGGATGCTGATGACGACAACGCATGCGAGAGCCCTGATTTCTGCGGCATGGAGAGAATTTGCTTCGACCGCTATGTGCTGAATCCTCGCATAGAGAATGAGGGGCTCACACCCTGGCGTTCCGTCTTGATCAGGGCTTTCACTACTGAGAGGTTGGATGAATTCCGTAAGAAGCCGGAGCTTGTGGCAGATTGGGTGAGAGACAGTATCATAGTCACGACAGAGGAGAATCCACAGCATCTAAGGATGAGCCCGATAGGTGTGATGCGCACACGACGTGCCGATCCGATTTCCCGTGATATATTCTTTGTGGCTTTGGCGCGAACAGCCGGTGTCCCGGCCAGGATAGATCCCGTGACGGGTAAGGCTCAGTATGCGGTGGGAGTGCCGGGAAAAGAGAAAGAGGAGATATGGTATGAGTGGGTGGATGCCGCCTTGTCGAAGGGCAATGCAGCCACATTTTCTCCAGCGCCTGAAACGGTAAAGACTATGCTCAACATTACTTTCACTCCTGAAGAGTATGTCACAGATCCGAAGTATTACTCACAATTCACCCTGTCACGCATAGTGGATGGTGTACCCCGCCTTCTTGAATATCCGGAGGAGGCCACTGTATCGGAACTTTTTGCCACACCTCAGGTGGTTGAACCCGGTCAGTACATTCTTACGAGTGGTCAGCGTCTGGCCGACGGGGGAGTGTTGAGCCGGAGCGAGATCTTCACAATAGCACCCGGCGAGAGTTCAGAGCGCCGTCTGACCATCCGTCAAGACAAGGAAGCTACTGCCGTGATCGGTTCTCTTAATGCCGAGAATCTTTATCACGACCTTGCGGCTGCCACAGACAAGAGCCTGTTATCCACAACAGGAAGAGGCTACTACGTGATGGCTTTGATCAGTCCGAACCACGAGCCATCAGCCCACGCCTTGAACGACATGTCAGCTGTGGCGAAAGATCTTGAAACTACCGGTGCTAAGATAATGGTGTTGTTTGCGGATAATGATAAGGCTTCACGTTTCGATTCTTCGTTATTCCCGAATCTTCCTTCTACTGTGGTTACGGGCATAGACAAGGATGGAGTGTCGAGAAAAGATATCACAGAGTCGCTTCATCTGCAGTCGCCTGATGATCCGGTAATAGTGATAGCCGACACTTTCAATCGTATTGTATGGGTGCAGACAGGTTACGCCATAGGCACAGGCGAGCGCCTGCTCTCCACTCTCCGATCCCTACAATAACATTCGATAGAATAATTGACGAAGGAGCTATGACCGCGCGGTCATAGCTCCTTCGGTTATATCTATTTGTATCAGTGGTTGAGGTGTGGGAGTGAGGCGGCGCCAAGGATGGCGGCGTCAGCGCCGTTGAGACCCGAGATGAGGAAGCGCACCCGGTCGCGGTAAAGGTGAAGGGCATTCTCACGAAACGATTCCATCATGGGCTCGAGAAGAAGATTTCCCGCGTTGGCTACTCCGCCAAACAATATGATGGCTTCCGGGTCAGTCATGGATGCAAACTCAGCGGCGCCCTGTCCCAGGCAGTGTCCCGTGAATGAATATACTTCATTTGCCAGTTTATCACCCTTGCTTGCGGCTTCATACACTAATTTGGCCGTCATTCTCTCCTCCGGTATCGATCGCAAGGCTGAGGGTTCATTCGATTCTTTCAGAAATTGCAGGGCAGTGGCAATGATCCCTTTGGCCGATGCCACAGTCTGAAGGCATCCCTTACGTCCGCAGCCGCAGATACGCCCGGCCGCAAAGGGAAATGTGACATGGCCTAACTCACCTGCAAATCCGCGTGTGCCTGAAAGAAGATGGCCGTCGCAGACAATTCCCGCTCCAACGCCGGTGCCAAGCGTGAGCACAATAAAATTCTTCAACCCTGCTGCCGAGCCATACATCATCTCGCCTATGGCGGCGGCATTCGCGTCGTTGGTGACTGTCACCGGCAGCCGAAGACGGGCCTGCATCATATTACCTATGGGAATCGGTGATGGCCACGGCAGATCGGTTGCGGCTTCGATACTTCCGGTGATTGCATTAGCACATGGCGCGCCAATGCCCATTCCGATTATCTGGTCTTCGAGCTGAGCGGCAGCGATCATCTCGGTCACTTTCTGTGCAAGAATATCGGCCCACTCCTCAATGTTTGCAGTGGCCGTAGGGAATGAATCTTTAGAAATGATATGTCCGACGGAATCTACGATGGCATATACTGTATTCGTGCCACCGAGATCGACTCCGACGGTGAAAGGGGGATATAAGGATGTCATGATATAGAGTTTATATGTGGGTGAAATTAGCTAAAAAAGCTGAGATATACAAATCTGTGGCAAATTACAGATCCCATAGGATGGCATTAAATACGAAGTGCGCAGAGATTGCGTACAGGTGGACGTGTACGAATCCGTACACTTGTTCAGGAGCGTACAGTATTGTAAAATTATAACTATTTGAAAATGCGCAACTTATTTAATTGGCACGGCACTTGTAATAAGATTGGTACAGCCGAATGCCATGTACGCACATGTGTAAAAGGCGGACAATAACAACAACACATCGAAAATAATGGATAGAGAAATATCAAAAGAGGAACAGAGAAAAGAGAAGATGAAAAAAGTCTACAAAGTGACGGCCGGAGTAGTCGTGGCTGTGGCAGGCCTTTTCGGAATAACGGCTCTGTTTAACGATTCAATCACAGAAAAGGAATTCACGATAAAGACGGCTGAGAAAGGCACTCTCGAAAGCAGCGTTTCGGCATCCGGGAAGATCGTACCTTTATATGAATTGGCCGTGGTGTCGCCCGTATCGACAAAGATTCTTGAGGTCTATTGCAGCGAGGGCGATGCCGTGAATCTCGGCGAACCACTTCTGAAGCTCGATCTACAGTCGACCGAGACAGAACTTCAGCGACTATCGGATGAGGTTGAGATGAGACGCAACGATATCGAACAGACAAAACTCAAGGATGCCACCTACCTCACAGACCTCGAGATGAGGATAAAGGCGAAGGAGATGGCGGTGAGTCATCTTAAAGCTGAGGTGGCTAATGAAAAGAGACTCGACAGTATAGGCAGCGGTACAGGCGACCGTATCCGCGAAGCTGAATTGGCTTATGCCACAGGAATGCTGGAACTGGAGCAACTAAAGGTGCAGCTCGCCAACGAGAAGCGATCCCATTCAGCAGCTTTCCGCTCTCAGGAATTGCAAGGTACGATTGCCAAACGCAATCTGGCTACGATGGAGCGCACTCTTGAAGATGCCCGCATCAAGGCTCCCAGAAAAGGCACCGTGACATTCCTTAACAAGAACCTCGGCACAAGCATCGCTTCGGGGGAGAAGTTGGCAGTGATTTCCGATCTTGATCATTTCAAGATTGAGGGAGAGATTCCGGAGTCGAATTCAGGTAGGTTAGCTTTAGGCTCGGGAGTGAATGTAAGGATCAACCGCAATACCGTTCAGGGTCATATCGGCCATGTCTCTCCACAGAGCCAGAACGGAATGGTGAATTTCACCGTAATTCTTGATGAAGACAGTGCCTCTCTCCTTCGCTCCGGGCTGCGGACAGAGCTGAACGTGATCTATGATGTGCAGGAAAACGTAGTCAGAATCCCTAACGGACCCTATTTCCAAGGTCCCGGCACATACGAACTTTTCGTAAAAACCGCTCCGGACAAACTTGAGAAGCGCGGCGTGACTTTAGGTGACAGCAATTTCGACTATGTAGAGGTGAAATCGGGCATAGCGCCCGGCGAAGAGGTTGTGATAAGCGATATGAGTGCCTATAAGAAAGATAAGGTCATCACAATAAAACGCTGATCTCAAACACCTTTATGAACTGAAAATAATTTTCGAGATACCACTTGATCATAACAACCAAATACTACACTTTAAACAAAAATTTAAAAACCGATATAATCATGAATGTAATCACATTGAAAGACGTAAACAAAGTTTACCGCACAAAAGAGATAGAGACCCTCGCACTGGAAAACGTAAACCTCGAAATCAAGGAGGGTGAATTTGTCAGCATCATGGGTCCTTCGGGCTGCGGCAAATCAACCCTGCTCAATATCATCGGTCTTCTGGATACCCCCACATCGGGTAATGTGAAGATAATGGACAAAGAGACAGCTGACATGAACGACAGCCAGCTTTCCGCTTTCCGCAACAGCAACATCGGATTCGTATTCCAGAGCTTCCATCTTATTCCCTCGCTCAACGTGTCGGAAAACGTAGCTCTTCCTCTTGTCTACAGAAAGGGGATCTCAGCGTCGGAGCGTCATAAGCTCGTGGAGGATGTGCTTCATCGTCTTGGCCTGAGCCACCGCATGCGTCATCTTCCAGGTCAGTTGTCAGGCGGTCAGTGCCAGCGCGTGGCCATAGCCAGAGCTATTGTGGGAGATCCGAAGATAGTGCTCGCCGACGAGCCCACCGGTAACCTCGATTCAAAAATGGGTCAGGAAGTGATGGATATTCTTCATAAACTCAATAAAGAGGATGGCCGCACGATCGTGATGGTGACTCATAACGAGGCTCAGGCACGAATGACCGACAGGATCATCCGCTTCTTTGACGGTCGCCAGGTAGAATAATATCAAACCCACTGCCGGAAGGTGGACAATATTTCAAGCTAATGAATTATTTAAGACAGATATATTACGAAATGCGTCATCACAAGATGATGACGTGGGTGTCGGTCAGTGGAACGGCTGTCTCCATTTTCCTTGTGATGATCTTCTTCATGTATAACAGTCTTCCTACCGTGGAGGTGGCCCCGGAGAGCAACCGCATGAGGATCTACAGCAGCGGACAGCTCTACGTGATGGATAATTCCGGAAATGAACAATGGAGCATGACAAGCGGCATGGCATATCCCACTGCTGTGCAGCTGTATGGTGATCTCGATGGCGTAGAATTGGTGACATACACAAACTCCTGGGCCGGTACCTCTGATATCTTCATCAAGGGTAAGGCTCCGATCACTGTGGCTGCAAAAGATGTGGATGGGAATTTCTGGAAGATGTTTGACTTCAAGTTTATCTCCGGTCGGCCTTTTACAGAAGATGAGACGCTCAATACATCCGTTCGTCCGATAGTGCTTACAGAATCATCCGCACGCAAGGCTTTTGGCACTCCAGATGCCGCCGGGAAAGAGATAAACGTCGGAGGAATCAATTATATCGTGAGCGGTGTAGTGGAGAATCCCAATCCTATTTTTGCCAATTCATGGTCGGATGTTTTCCTTCCTCTATCTCCGGAAAAAAGAAAATACTCGGAAAGAGACAATGGAAAACATGTGGCAGGCCGCTTGCAAGCACTACTTCTCTATGCAGAGGGAACTGATCCGCAGAGCGTGAAAACTCAGGTTAAAGCACGCTACAACGCTTTCAACACCACTTTAGACCCTTTGGGAGCAATGTTGATGTATGAAGATAATCCTGAGAGTCCTGAGGAGACGGGAAAGATGAGGACATGGAGAAGCTCCAATATAAGAAAGATTGCCAAGATGGAATATCTGATATATCTCTTTCTGATACTTCTTCCGGCCATAAACTTAGGGAGCATGATGCGCGGCCGTCTGCAGCATCGTATCTCTGAGATAGGATTGAGAAGAGCCTACGGAGCACGCCGCTTCAATATCATATCCCAATTATTGGGAGAGAATCTTGTAGTTACTCTCGTCGGGGGTTTCTTAGGATTACTTTTCAGTTATCTTTTCATGCTGTTCCTTTCATCAGAGTTTTTCTCGATGGTGAACATGTGGACAGATTCATTGGAGGTGAAAATGGCAACGCCTTCATTCTCCATGCTCTTCTCCTGGAAGCCGTTTGTGATATCCATAGGTGTATGCCTTGTCCTTAATATCCTCACAGCTACAGTGCCGGCATGGCGGGCTGCTTCGATTGAACCGGCCATAGCTATCTCAAAAGCTAAATAAAGGGGTCAGTTTATATTTCTATACAAAAAACTGGCCAAATACCCACAAAGTTAATTGGAAACAGTATGAAACGGAATTTATTGGGACAGATGAGGACAGAGTGGCGCCAGAACATCTGGATAGTCATAGGTCTGACTATAGTCAGCCTGGCGATATGGCTCTTCTGCTCCGGCCTCTACTCGACAATGAAATATTATTTCGATCCTCTCGGGTTTGATGAAAATGATGTCTATGTGGTGAATGTAGAACAACTTGATGTGACAGCGCCCGGGTTTATAGACTTCGGTGAAGAAGCGGATGCATACAACAGTGATGACTTGCGCACACTGATGGCAAGGATTAAAAAAAGCCCTTATGTGGAATATGCAGCTTTTAGCCAAAATGGTGTTCCTTTCAATCTGTCAGCTTATAATTCCATAATAATGCTGGCAAGTGATGAGCCTGACACCTTGAAATTTTCCGCTAATTTCAGACATTTGAGTCCGGAAGGTGTCAACGTACTACGTCTTCGTAGTCTCACTGGAAAGAGTGAAGATTTTCTTCGTGAAAAACTTGAAGCTGGTGAGATCTTGGTATCCCCTGATCCCTCTTATAATAAAGCAACACGTCAAACACGTAAAGACAGAAAGTATGGTGGCTTTTCACATGGCGCTGAGGAATTGGTGGGACAAAAGATAATTTCTTACGGAGATACGATCACACCATACCGAGTGGCTGACATGGTGGAACTTGTGAGGCGTACAAACTTTGAGCGGGGTAGTGTAGGTGGTGTCATATGGCCTATTGATCCTGCGGGAGATCTGTCTGAGGTTTCCAATCTGATAATACGAGTGAAGCCAGGACAGGGTAAAAAATTCGTGGAGGAATTCGGAGCAACTCCGGAGATGATAATGAGCCGCAACGTCTACCTTCAGCAACTTACCTCCCTTTCCGCCAACGGTGAGGCTGTCAACAGAGATAATGTGCTTGACGTGAGATTATATGTTTTCCTCATATGCTTCCTTGTGGTTATCCTCTTTCTCGGCCTGTTGGGTACGTTCTGGTTCCGTATGCAGCAACGCACCGGAGAGATTGCCATCCGCAGGGTATGCGGTGCCAACCGCAGGTCGATATTTGCCCGAGTGATAGGAGAAGGTATGGTGCTTCTGTGTGTGGCCACACTATTGGCAGCCGTCATAGGATGGTTTATCATAAAGAGATTGCACATGTTTGGCGAATACACCAACATGCAGCTCATCTATTTTGAGGTTGCGGCCGCAGTGGTGGTGATGCTTGGCATTATAGTGAGTCTGCTTTATCCGGCATGGCGAGCCATGAGCATAGAGCCGGCTTTGGCAGTGAAGGATGAATAAAACATCATATAGAATAGTTATGAATTACTTAAGACAGATATATTACGAAATGCGTCATCACAAGATGATGACGTGGGTGTCGATAAGCGGCACGGCGCTGGCAATATTCCTTGTCATGTCGTTTATCACAGCCGAAAACATAAAGACCATCGACATGGCTCCCGAAACCTCGCGTAGTCGTATAATGCTTGGTCAGAACGTCCATATAGAATCGCTCGGAAGCGATATGAACTCAAACACCGGATCGTCAAGCGGAATTAATCCGGAATTTGCCAAAAGGGTTTATGGAAACCTGGAGGGTGTGGAGAGTGTGTCGTATATGAGCTGTTGGGACGATCCTGTAGATGCAAACGTAAAGGGTGAGGAGACAATCACCGTGACTCGCCGTAAAGTCGATCAGAATTTCTGGAAGGTCTACAACTTCAATTTCATTGACGGTCGCCCGTATGACGAGGCTGAATGTAAAGCCGATGCCAAGATGGTGGTGATCACCCGCTCCACTGCCCGCAAGCTTTTCGGAGAGGAGAAGGTGGCCGGAAGAGAAATCGAGATAAGGACGATTCCTTACACAGTAGTAGGAGTGGTGGAAGACGTCTCGCCGTTGTTAAGCAAGACATTTGCCCATGTATATGCTCCTTACGACATAGATCAGCAGACATCAAATAAAGACTGGTTCGGCGAGACCAACGTGCGCCTACGCCTTAAGGAGGGCGTGGATCCGGAAGATGTAAAGAAAGAGGTGGAGAGAATCTATACTGTTCTGAATTCGGAAGCCAAGAAAGAGGGTGTGAGCCTGATTTATCACGACCAGCCCTATACGGCGGTTGACGTAGCGGCCGGAATCGAAGGCAGCAACCAGACTCCTCCTACCGGAAGGGATCGTAAGATACACTGGTGGATCTACTCCATCCTTGTGCTTCTCCCGGCTATCAATCTGAGCAGCATGACGCGGAGTCGCCTCCGCCATAGGACCGCTGAGATTGGGGTGCGCAGGGCATTCGGAGCACGCCGTATTGACATCATCTCCCAGCTTTTCGGAGAGAACTTCCTGATTACGGTGATAGGTGGATTGATCGGCCTACTGTTGAGCCTCATATTTATCGTCACTGTCTCAAATTATCTTTTCACCTATACGGCCGGTTATGAGTTGTCGCTCGAAGTGATCAACACACGTCCGGATATGGGGATGGCTTTCAGATGGAACACTTTCCTGATTGCTTTAGGATTTTGCTTGGTGCTCAATATCCTGAGCGCCACAGTACCAGCGTGGAAGGCATCACTCACCGAGCCTGCAGAGGCTCTTTCAGCAAGATAAAGATTAAAAAGCTATGAAACGCAATCTATTGACTCAGATAAAGAATGAATGGCGCGACAATATCTGGATGATATTGGAGCTCACGGTGGTGACCGGCATCATATGGTTGATATGTCTGTTTACCTACGTATCAACGAAAGATTATTTCCTCCCGCGGGGGTTTGAATATGAAAACGTGTATACATTAAAAGGTAATACCGTACCTAAGTCATCGTCATATTACATTACTCCGCCAGAGGATGAGGAGAAACCCTGGCAGACAGATCTTCAGGAGATCGTGAGACGCCTTAATGAGAATCCCAACGTTGTAAGCGCGGCTATCGAGACAAACGCACTTCCTTATAACTACAATTTTGCAGGAAGAAACATATATCTGCTCAACGAGAACGATACTGTAGGCTATAACGGCAACACGCGCCGAGGCACTCCGGAGATAATCACAGTGCTCGGCTACGAGAGTGCAACCGGGAAGACGCGCCAGCAGCTTGAAGATATGCTACGCAGGGGTGAGATACTCGTGTCAGACCGCAACCAGGCATATGAAGAGAGCGGCATGGACGTGATGAAGCTTATCGGTGCCTCCGTGATATTCGGCACAGACAGTAGCAAGGTTTATCGTGTGGGTGACGTGATCCGTAAGGTGCGTCGCAATGATTATGAAGACAGCTGGGGCGGAACTATCGTGATGCCTAAGACTGAAACAGGATTATGGGGAGACGTGGTGGTGAAAATTCACCCCGGCCATGACGCGAAGTTCAAGGAGGACTTTGCCAATAATCCTGAATTGCGCCGTCAGCGCAATGTCTATCTGTCAGATCTCACAAGCTTGAGCGACCGAAGGGAATCGGCACAACGCAGGCAGGTAACAACTCTCAACACCATAGTTTGCCTTCTTGTATTCCTCTTGGCCACAATCTTCCTCGGTCTTTTGGGCACTTTCTGGTTCCGTATGCAGCAGCGCACGGGCGAAATCGCACTCCGCAAGGTTTGTGGCGCCACTTCGGCGGATATATTCCGGCGTGTGATAGGCGAGGGAATGATACTTCTCCTGATGGCTGTGATCCTGACGTCGGCCATTCTATGGCCACTCTCCGGCACAATCACCCAGATGTTCTGGTGCAGTCGACTCACATATTTTATATTCGAACTGGTAGCAGTAGCGATTGTTGCACTTGGCATAGTGGTGAGTCTCTGGTATCCTGCGAGGAAGGCTATGGATGTAGAGCCTGCCATCGCTCTGAAGTCGGAGTGATGCCCGGCCACCTGAGTAACGTTAAGATGATTAAATGATGAATAGGTTAATTTGGTTTTTTATATTAGCAATTGCTTTCGGAGCGGAGGGAGCGGAGACAATGCATCTCTCCCTTCCGGAGGCAATCTCCAGGGCACGCACCAACAGTGTGGATGCAGAGGTGGCGCTCAATCAGCTCAAAAGTTCTTACTGGGCTTACCGCTCTTATCGAGCCGAGCTCCTTCCGGAGATTTCGTTCAGTGGCACCATACCGGGTTACCGCCAGCAGTACACATCCTATATGAATAGTGAGGGCTCCTACTCGTTCGTGCCTAACAACTATCTTCAGATGCAAGGCGAATTATCGTTGACCCAGAATATATGGTTGACGGGTGGTAAGGTTTCAGTCAATACTTCTCTGGATTATTACCGCCAATTCGGATCCGGTGCCTACAACCGTTATATGTCTATTCCTGTGGCAATCACATTGACTCAACCGATTTTCGGAGTCAACAATGTGAAATGGGACCGACGGATAGAGCCGGTGAAATATGAGGAAGCCAAGGCCCGTTTCCTGAGTGCCACGGAGGAGGTGGCCACCCAGGCCATCCAATATTATTTCTCTCTATTGATGGCTCGTGAAAACCATGCAATAGCCAAGCAGAATCTTGAGCAGGCAGAGCGACTCTATGAAGTGGCTAAGGAAAAACGCGACATGGGACGTATAAGCCGGAATGATCTTCTGCAGATGGAGCTTAACCTTCTCAATGCCCGCACTGACATGACCGATTGCGAAAGCAATCTCAAGAGCAACGTGTTTCAGCTTTGCACTTTTCTCGACATAGATCTCGACACTCAGCTCGAGGCTGAGATCCCTCTTGATGTGCCGGATATCCATATAGCTTATGACGAAGCCTATGAGAAAGCCATGGCGAATAATAAATTTGCAAAGCAGATGCTCCGCTATCAGCTGCAGGCAGATTATGAGGTGGCGCAAGCCAAAGGAGCGCAACGGGAGATAAATCTCTTTGCTCAGATCGGATATACCGGTACTGACAGAAATTTCTCGGGCGCTTACAGCGGACTGCGGGATAACCAGATTGTAGAGGTGGGTTTTGAGATACCTCTCGTTGACTGGGGCCGGCGAAAGGGAAAGGTGAAAGTGGCTGAGAGTAACCGTAAGCTTGTGGAGAGCCAGGTGCGCCAGGAGAATATGAATTTCAGCCGCAACCTTTTTATACTTGTCGAGCAGTATGGCAATCAGCTGCAACAGGTGATGACCTCAAAAAGAGCTGATGAGATCGCTGCCCAGCGCTATGCCACCAACGTGGAGACATTTCTTATCGGCAAGATATCCACACTGGACCTCAACGACTCGCGGGTGAAGAAGGATGAGGCTCGAAGGGAATACGTCAACGAGCTGTATCGCTATTGGCTCTATTATTATCAGATCCGAAGCATCACTCTCTGGGATTACGAAAAGAACTCAGCCATAGAGTTTGATGATATGGTGATAGGAAAGTAATAAACCCTCGGTAGTGATAACTGAATGTGCGGGAATTGCTTTTATGATTTTTTATTAGTAACTTTGAGCTATGATTCTGATTGTTGATGACGACAAGAGCATAAGGCTTTCATTAGGCTTGCTCCTGAAAAGAGCCGGATATGAAGTAGACAATGCCCCCAACCCCGAGGAGGCTTTGGCTAAGGTGCGTCATACGGATTACAATCTCATACTGATGGATATGAATTATAGCCTCAGTACGACAGGAGAGGAGGGGATAGAACTTCTGCGCAAGGTGAAGATATTCCTTCCGGATACGCCCGTGATTCTCATTACAGCCTGGGGAAGCATAGAGCTGGCAGTGGAGGGTATGCGTCATGGAGCTTTCGATTTCATCACCAAACCCTGGAATAACCAGCTTCTTCTTCAGAGAGTGGGAACCGCGTTGAGCCTCCGGGAGGAGGGAAAGATTGTGGAGGCCGCAACGCAAAATACTGCATACGGAGGTAGCGAATCAGAGAACAGTTCTGCATTCAACCGTGCAGGAATTATCGGTAAAGACAAGGCTTTGACAGATCTTTTGGCTACGGTGGAACGTATTGCCCCTACGGATGCCCCTGTGCTTATCCTTGGTGAGAACGGCACAGGCAAGGAGATGATAGCCAATGCCATCCATCTCAACAGCAGGCGTAAAGCCAATCCTTTTGTGATGGTGAATCTCGGGGGCATATCTCAGTCGCTCTTCGAGAGCGAGATGTTCGGCCATGTGAAAGGAGCCTTCACCGGAGCCGTAAACTCGCGTAAGGGACGTTTCGAGATGGCTGATAAAGGCACAATCTTTCTTGATGAGATTGGTGATCTCGACATGAGTTGTCAGGTGAAGCTTCTGCGGGTGCTTCAGCAGCATACGTTCGAACCTCTTGGCGACAGCCGTCCCAAGAAAGTAGACATACGCGCTATATGCGCTACAAATGCCGATTTGCCGACGATGGTGAACGAGCGTACTTTCAGGGAGGATCTTTATTACCGTATCAATCTGATTACACTGCGTCTGCCACCATTGCGCGAACGGCGCGAAGACATACCGCTGCTCGTGCGCCATTTCGTGAAGGAGACTTCCAGGAACATGGGATTAGAGGTTTCGGAGATACCCGGCGAGACGATGGAATTTCTCACTCGTCTGCCATATCCCGGCAACATTCGGCAATTGAAGAATATGGTGGAGCGTGCAGTTCTGATCGGCGACGGTCGGCTCGACCGTTCACTCTTCAGCGAAGCGGAGGCCTTACCGGACGCTCCCGAAAACAGCACTGTCACCTTGCAGAGCAATGCCACACTTGACGAAATTGAGCGCAATGCCATAGCTTTGGCTTTGGAGAAATCGGGTGGTAATCTCACGAGCGCGGCGCGCTATCTCGGAATCACACGCCAGACACTTTATCGCCGTATGGATAAATACGGCTTCAAACGATAGAAACAGATATGCGTTATTGGCTTTTCTCTCTTCTGACAATTATTTTAGGAGGTGCATTATGTGTGCTTTTCTTTGCTCCTAAAGATTATGTGTGGATTGTGTGTCTGTTGCTGGTCTTGGCATTGCTCATGCTGCTTCTTCTGTTCAGGAGCGTGCTTATGCCGGCTCAGACTGTGCGCCATGGACTTGATCTTATTTCTGCTCAGGATTTCAACAACCGACTTGTGAAAGTGGGTGAACCGGAGGCCGACAGAATAGTGAGGCTCTTCAACACTATGATTGACAAGCTGCGCAATGAACGCCTTCTGAACATGGAACGTGAAAGTTTCCTTCAGTTGCTCGTGGAAGCTTCGCCTATGGGAGTGGTGATGCTTGATTACGACGGTAACATCACTCTCGTGAATCCCTCTTTCCTTAAGATGACAGGTATATCCTCAGAAGAGGATACGACCGGGCGAAAGATTGGCGAACTTCCGTCGGAATTGGCAAGACGCATGGCGGAAGTGCCTTTGGGAGAAAGCGAGGAGATACGGCGCGGTGATATAAGGCGCTACCGTTGTTATCATCTTAGTTTCATACAGAGTGGCTTCAAACGTCGTTTCTTCCTTCTGGAGAGCCTCACCGAGGAAGTGATGAAAGCTGAACGGGGGGCATACGAGAAGGTTATACGTACAATTTCACATGAGGTGAACAATACGATGGGTGGAGTGAGATCGGTGCTCGATACCCTACACGACCTCACAGATGCTGATGACGTGAAGGAAGTGATAGAAAGCTGCGACAACCGTTGCGACCAGATGACAAGGTTTATCAGCTCATATGCGGATGTGGTGAGAGTGCCCGAGCCGGTGAAAGTGGCGACAGATATCAACAAGATGATAGCCGATATGATGCCGTTTCTTCAAGGCATGGCGCCTGACAGGATTTCATTACGGTTTAATCAATCTACCGGTGTCATGGAGTCGGAGCTTGATCTCTCGCTTATGCAGCAAGTGATCGTAAACATTGTGAAAAATGCTGTAGAAAGCATCTCCGGAAACGGCACCATAGAGATAACTGCTTCTGAACGGGATGGACGTAATATGATAGAGATCAGCAATGATGGCGAACCGATTTCGGAAAAGGTGTCAGACCAGTTGTTCAGCCCGTTCTTCACGACTAAGCGGGAGGGACGCGGAATAGGCCTCACGCTTATCAGCGAGATTCTAAACCGTCACGGGGCTACTTACTCACTGAAAACCTATTCCGATGGCTTGACTCGCTTCACAATCCAGTTCTGAATATAAAGACATAAAATATCCCATAAATCACCCGAAATAAACCGGAGATTTATGGGATATTTTTCTATTTAAGTTGAAACTACTTGAGTGGTTTCATATTATTATTTTACGGTTACGGTAACTGTGCCGTCTTCTTTCTCCTCGATGTGGATGGTCTGGCCTTTGGAGAGTTTTACGTCTTTTGCGGCGCGGGTGTTGTGGAGGTATTTGGAAGCCTTTCCTGTACCACCCTCAACAGGGTGAAGAGCCTTGAGCCAGTCGAAGCCTTTGACGGGTTCCACACCACCTGCTGCACCTGCTTTCGCACCGCTTTCAAATTCAATGAGAGGATCGCCTGTGCCCATTACGTCACCAACTTCTACCAACACTCTCTTTACAATGCCGGATTTGTCGGACGCGAGGTTATTCTCCATCTTCATAGCCTCATAGACCATGATGTTGTCGCCGGCTTTGACCGTATCACCCGGTTTAACCTTGATTTTCATGATCGTGCCACCCATAGGAGCCTTCAGCACCGGACCTTCGATCTTGACAGCTGCTTTCTCAGCTTTTTTCCCTTCAGACTCGCCGTTCTCAGCCTTGCGCTTGTTGGTGAGGTAAACCTGAGCCACGGAGGGGAGAAGCTCAAGAAGGAGATATTCCTCTTCGTTTGCTGCGAGCTTCACATTGCCATGATCAGCGAGCACAGGATTCTCAGGCTTCACATAAGAAGATACGTCGTAAGGTTTCTCTGTGGCGTCGCCCGTGATCTGCTCGCGGAATTTCGGATCTACAGGCACCGGAGTAGTGCCGTATTCGCCCTTCACGAGAGAGATGAACTGGTTGCTCTTGGTGGAGTAATCGGGTTTGCCGTTGCGGCGGTCGAGAGCCAAAGACACGGCCTGTGAACCTACGATCTGGCTGGTCGGGGTAACAAGAGGCACCAGACCTGCATCACGGCGCACTTTCGGAATGAGAGCCATAGCCTCATTGAGCACGTCTTCTGCTTTGAGGGCGCGGAGATTGGCCACCATGTTGGAGTACATTCCGCCGGGCACCTCTGCATCCTTGACGATCTCGTTAGGTTTCGGGAAACCGAAGTATGCTTCGATCTTGTGGCAGGCATCGAGAAGCTCCTCTTCCTTGTCGGCTTTGGCAGCCTTGATGGCGCGGTCGAACTCAGCGTCGATCTCTTTCGGCATGACAGCGAAAGCCTCGTCGAAGTCTTTCTGCCAGTTGTCTTTGTTGAGGTCGAATGCTGCAAGAGCCTTACGCGCGTCTTTGAGCTCGTGACGGATCTTGGCCACAGCTTCCATGTTTACTTCTACCTCGATGCCGAGTTTCTTGCAGAAGATATCGATAAGTTCAATAGCCGGAGCGGCGGAACCACCACCAAACCACCAGATGTTGGTGTCGACTATGTCCACACCCTGGATTATGGCTGTAAGGACTGATGCAAGGCCATAACCGGGAGTACAGTGAGTATGGAAATCCACGGGCACCTTGAGTGCAGACTTCAGTTTGGGCATGAGGCTGAAGATGCGGGAGGGATTCACAAGGCCGGCCATGTCTTTGAGCGTAACCATCTTGGCACCGAGCTTCTCCATCTCAACAGCGAGATTCACGAAATAATCGTCGGTGAAGATCTTTTCGGCTTCTGGAGTGCCTTTTGGATCGATGGTGTAGCAAACGGCTGTGTCAGGGA
>CAZUNU010000047.1:0-2775 GCA_964622105.1 uncultured Sangeribacter sp.
TAAAATCCTAATTTTTACTATTATATTCCGGCGAGAGGGCCCGGTTCACGATCGTGAACCGGGCCCTCTCTTATACGACGAATCCTTTATGTTTCGAATCTGTCCGGAAATACTGACTTATCCGTATGTTGGAGTAATATTCTCAGGATGTTCAGAATATGATTTTCTGAGTCTTATTGCCCTGTTTCTTTATCAGCATCATGCCCTTCTCCGGATTGGCAACCTCCACGCCTTGCATGTTGTAATACTTGACGGGGCCATCAGAATCAGAAATAATTTCGCCTACAGCAGCGCCTTCTACAATCTTGAAGTAAACCCAACTGGTGTCGACCTGGTTACCATTACAGAAAAGAGCGGCGATACAAGGCACATTTGGCTGCAACCATGCAAGATCAAGAGCGGCCGTGAGATCAACTGATTCACCTTTAGAAAGTATCGTCACAGGTGAGAACTGTGTTTCAGCTATCGAAGATAGAGTACTTGGGTTAAATATCGCCACCTGAATAGGATAGCAGAAATATGAACCGTTATTTGTCAACGTAAGGCTGAATCTCACTTCGCTTCCTTCCACTTTATATACATTCACATGGCGCCCATTCACAACCTGAGTCTCATATTCAGTATCAGGAACAACGAAATTAGAAATAGAGAAATCAATGTCAGTAGGAGCAGGATCCATCATCACCGTAATAGACTCAGGATAGAGCGTATCCTCATTAGGATCATTGAACTGAAGCACATATTCAGTCTTGTCTGTGGGGACAGCGGCTGTGGTCAGACGACGGAATTCAGTCACAAACTCCTCGGTCACCGTAGTTTTCGGCGGGATAGTGACTACAATACCATCACCCATCATCTGGCATCTTCCATTCTTATACAAGTCTGGATAGAAGGCTTTAGTCATCTCTTTTTCAGCATGGTTGGTCACTGTGATGCGAAGCTTGGCCATACAATTGAAATATAGCGGCGAAAGGAGCTCAATGTTGTCGATGGATACAGTAGCCTGCGATAATACGTTAAGATCGGTGATCTTTTTACCGGATTTGGTGAAATAGAAGTAATTGTAGTACTGCGGGAGTGTAAGCACGGGATGCCATTGGCCACCCGCCTGATTCTTTGTAACAATTGTGGCTTTGTATCTTCCATCAGCAAGAGAAGACGGAACGCTGAACGAACTTTTTCCCGGAATACCATATAACGACATTGCCAACTCCCCGTTTTCTATAGTAGGCACCGGTTTTTTGACATTGCCTCTTGCAATCTCAAAATACTGAGGTGTGCCACCACCCTCTTCAGGCGAGATCTTCACACCTACTATCATGGAAAGATCGCTCAAGCCGGTATTGACCCAACTGGCAGCGCGGCCCTCGTCGTTAACCAGAGAAATATCAAGCTTCAGGCCATTGTCCGATACTTTCAACGCGCCGTACTGCACAAGATTGTCTGCTTCTACATTCTCATTCTTTGGCTGGATTCCTACGGTTGCTTCCTGCAGATAGTTGAACCCACCCCCAAGGCCACCTCCGGTGCCGAGAGCATCAGGATTGAGAGAATTGAGTAGGAAGTAGCCGTCGCTCATGCCGCCCCAGCCCCAATTGAAATGGAAATAACCATCGCTGCTGTAGCCGTCGCATACAAACTGGTGGCCACCGGAGGTAGACTGTCCTCCGTAAAGCACCGGTCTTCCGGATGCAAGCTCATTGTAAATCATATCCTCCCAATCAGAAGCGAGATAGACGGAGCGATCGCAATATTGAAGGTAAGGATTATAACCAAAATTGTTGATAAGGGCAAGCCCGGCATTATAGGCAAACGCACTTGATTCTGAGGAGCCATACTCCATGCCACTTGCATAGCCTACGGCCTTCATCAGATAGGCCACTGCCTCCGCTTCCTCTTCAGTATACTGGCCTCTGCTATATGAATCCAGCATATTATCCCAGTCGAATGCCCTGTCTGCGAGATTCAAAGACTCACTCAATCCTGTAGAGGGATTCACTATAGTAGCACTACCCGATCCCTTTGCAGGATACGACCAATACTTCATCACCTGAGCAACAGCCGTAGCCACACAACCCGTAACACTCTGTTTACCTCCTACATAAGGCAGAAGTGAGTTATAGGGTTCACCCTGGTTCCAGCGGGTTTTGAGCAGAGGTGCAACCGGAGTCCTTTCATCTCCGCTACGGGTAATGCTGTAAGATGCAAGACCGTTTGCTCGGGCATACTCAATCTGACGGGTGTATTCGCCAAGCCACCATTTCATCTGTTCAGGCATCACCTCATATGTGAAGGATCCTGAATCGGCATAGCCAAGAAGGGGGGCCACGGCATCATCGGCACTCACTACGAGATAGCCCGCTGCTCCTTGTTTATCAAAAACGTAGATAGCAGCATCGCCATCGGCATCAATGGCGGTGTAAACGGGAAGCTGGGCCACAGAACCTCTGGTTGAGGCCGACGGCAATGATTCAGTACCAAGGCGCCGCAAAGCCTCCTCCGGTGAGAGCACAGCCGCTTGCGAACTCACTGAAATGGCAAGCCCACAAAGAATAAGGGAAAAGTGTTTTTTCATTCTTCGTTTTTATTATGATGTTGTTTGTTGTCTGAGTTTTATAAACCGTAAAGATAATAAATTTTTCACACGGATACAAAAAAAGTTGCCTAAATCATCATTCAGACAACTTTTTAACTCCTTTCAGCACCCATGTTTCCATCAAGAGCAACTTGCCAGATCTATTATGAGCGGCTTTCCGGCTTTAACTAACACCGCAG
>CAZUNU010000047.1:2875-6998 GCA_964622105.1 uncultured Sangeribacter sp.
CATTTTCAAGATCCTCAGTCTGGGCTATGGCATTGGTAGGCATCCGGTACTTGGCTACCGCTACATTTACCCTTTCTATTGCAGGCGCTTCCCCTTTGCCCGCATACTTGATATAAAGATGTTTCACCCTGAGTTGCTCACCGTCTATGTTCTTAGTGCGGGTGCCATCGAGGCTCTGCAACGCATTGGCGGGTAGCCCCATATCAGCATCTGCGGCAGCCTCAGCCTTTTTCTTATTCTGGGCTGCCAGGTAGGCATCCTGATAATTCTTTTCGGTGGGCTTGCATCCTGCAAGCATTGCAACTACGCATATCAGTAATAATATCGACTTTTTCTTCATAACCATATTCTGCTAATATGCAGAAGAGCGCGGCTGTTAGGCCGTGCCCTTCTGTAAAATATCTTTCTACGTATCAATTATCAATCTACCTGGATTACAAGATACGGAGTCATACTCCAGAATTCTGTAGGATTGGTGATCTTGATTGTCTTAGTCTTATCAGCATTCTCCTCAATCACATAGGAATCAGAGGGCATGTTGGTCCAGATCTTGACCTTCTTAGCTCCGGTAGGAATTGTTGTAAGGGTTCGCTTATCGGCCTTTGTGAAATAAGATTCATTGAAGTCACCCTTCAACACTTTGGTCTGACCAAGGAATTTCTTCTCAAGAAGATCGTTTTTCTTAAGTTCTTTGTTGGTGCCGATTGCGTAATACACGGTGTTGGCGGCATTTTCAACCTCAACAACTTCGGCCTGAGCCTTCTCCTTAGCCTCCTGCTCGGCAGCGAGGTCTACGGCTGTCTGGGCTACGTGAGCATTGAGAGTCTCGATCTCTGCTTTGGCATTGCTGAGATCATTTTCGAGCTGAGCCACTTTCTGATCCTGAGCGGCGATACGGCCTTTGAGCTGATCGATAGTCTTCAGGAGCACGCTGTTCTGATTGTCGCTTTTCTTGAGACGCGCCTCCATGTCGGCAAGGAGCTGACGGTTGGCCTCAAGGCGAGACTTGATATTGGCAAGGTTCTGACGGATCTCGGCACGACGGTCGACTGATTCACCTGCGCCCATATTATACAGCAGACCCTCCTGCATGTTGATGGAGTCAAGACCTGTATAAATATCGCCCATAAGAAGCATGAGTGAGTCGTTGAAACTGCTGGCTTCCGCATATTCTGCAGAAAGTTCGGCTATACGAGCTGAATCTTCAGCTATTTTCTGGCTGTTGCCTGAACATGAAGCAAGCATTGCAGCGCCAATTCCAAAAAGGATTAAGCTTTTTTTCATAATATCTTTTTTTGTTTTTTTACAGTTTAAAGGGATGTCTATTCTTCGGTGTCATCGTAACCGGTATCGCTGGCGGCATGGGATGATTTCTCCTCTGCCTCTGAGCGACCCTTTTCATCGCAACCTTTGACAACGATAACAATCTCCCCCTTTGCTTGGTTCACTGTAAAATATTTTTCAAGCTCATCCAATGTGCCTCTATGGAATGTCTCATGTAGTTTGGAGATTTCACGGCATACGCATGCCTCCCGGTCAGCTCCAAACCATTCAGCCAACTGTCTCAGAGTTCTGCCGAGTCGCTTAGGCGATTCGTAGATCACCACCGTACGCGGATCAGCAGCAAGAAGCGAAAGGCGAGTGGCCCTACCCTTCTTGGGAGGAAGGAAACCCTCAAAAACAAAACGATCGCACGGCAGCCCGGAAGCTACAAGTGCCGGAACAAAAGCCGTAGCTCCCGGCAGACACTCCACATCGGCGCCCACTTTCCTACATTCACGGCTAAGCATGAACCCGGGATCAGAGATGCCCGGTGTGCCCGCATCAGATATAAGCGCTATCGTCTCGCCACCGAGAATCCTCTCAGCAATTTTCGGAGCCTCCTCATGCTCATTGAATTTGTGATGGCTTCTCATCGGTGTGTGGATATCGAAATGCTTCAGTAGCACTCCCGATGTCCTCGTGTCTTCCGCCAGGATCAAGTCGGCCTCCTTGAGCACTTTCACGGCGCGGAAGGTCATGTCTTCAAGGTTGCCTACAGGGGTAGGCACGATGTAAAGCTTTCCACCCATCACTTGAAATAGTTTTTGAGAATCTCAAGGAAATCAACCACGTCGGGAGATTTCTCATCCCACTGCAACTCGTCGAGGAAATAGTCAGCAGCCTCCTCATAATCATCCATCGAGGCTACGAGTGAAAGCGTTGTGTTGAAGTCAACGTCAGATCCATTGAAGAGTTCACGACGGAAACGGTAACGATCGTTTATGCTGAATACGAGGCGTCCTCTGGGCTCTGAATACTCATCAAATTTATAAGTTTCTTTCTCCACACGTTGAGCCGGTTTCTCTTCATCCTTAATTACAGGTTGCTCCAGCTGCTGCGCGGCAGCCTGCTCAGGCTCAATTGCTTCAGGCTGCTCAGGCGCAGTTGATTCGGTTGACTCCGGTTCAGGATGCTTAACAAATACAGTTTCACTTACTGCAACTGCTTCCGGTGCAGTATCCTCTGCAAACGCACTCTGAGTTGCTTGGGGATATTCATTCTCAATTTCTTCGGGATATTGTGGAATGACCGTCTCAGATATTTCCACCTCTTCCTCTTCAATATTGGCAGCAGACACTCCCATTTCTTTCACAGAAGACCCTGCAACCGCATTAACAGTAGATTCTGCCTCTTCCTTATCAATCACAGTAGCCGCTTCTGTCGCTTCGCGGGCATGATCGAGCAACTCACGGCTCTTTCTCCTGATCAATTCAGGCAACATGGCCGGTTCATCATCGCGGTTGATGGCCAGATGCACAAGTCCCTCCAATTCGTAGATGCTGTCGAGCAGCTTCTCAAGATTCTCCTTCCTCATATCTCTAATTTTTTAATACAGTTTCATTTCATCGACATAGAGGAAGGGTTCCTCGATCTCGATTTCTGTCTCCTCTATCTCCACTTCAGTTTCTTCAGTCACTGGATCTATCGTTTCCTCCGATTCCTGTTCATTTACACCGCCCTCATGGTTTTTAGCTAACTCTTGTTCACCTTGGGCCACTTTCTCGGCAAAGATACCAAGCAACATTTCCTGTGCTGCTTTCTTGGCACGGTCGCGACTTCCGGTGATGTCGTTCATGATTATAACGATAGTATGAGTGGGAGCATAGTTCTCATCAAGCATATAACCGGCGTAACATTGAATCCCCTTCATGCTACCTGTCTTCATGGCAATATAGCTGTCAAGAGGCGTCTCGGCTAAAAAGCTTTTAAGCGTACCCTCCTGACCGGCTAAAGGAAAGAAAGAGGCATATACCTCATTATCTGCCATGGAAGAGAGCACAGAGGTCATGAAGTCAGCAGTGACCCTATTGGAGCGCGAGAGTCCCGAACCGTCAATGATATTCACGCCGTTAAGCGGCATGCCTTTTTTCTTCCACATGTCATATTCCTTCTCAGCGGCATCAACGGTTGAACCGTCTCCACCGTTGAGTTTTCCATAGGTGCGAAGCATGCACTCGGCAAATAGGTTGTCGCTTCGCATCATGCAACTGCGCATAATATCGTCTACGGCTGGTGACTGATGAGAAAACAACAGAGTACGTTCTCCAACACCCACGTCTTTACCATCGAGCAAGATTCCGGCTTTTGAAAGTGACTGTTTAAGGCGACTGAGAAAAACGCCTTTAGGGTTTTCCACAGAACGACGTCCTGTAGAATTATTCTCGAAGTTCAGGGCATGTGATCCTGTACCATAAGTTTGGGAGAAGTCGCCTTGTGCCCAGGATGATGGTCGTGACGGTCCGGCAAACTGGTTCTCATCGATGATAATTGAACCTTCAATTTTGGTGATGCCAGCTTTCTGAAGTTCTGAAACAAGCTCTTTCAGTATGTCGGTGCCGTAAGGTTCTACCATCGAGTTAAGAGCAGGATCGCACACTCCTTCGATTATCAGGTTACCACGCAAAATACCCATCTTTACCGGTCCATCCATATATACGTTTGTTCGATAGCGGTAATCCGGGCCGCATGTGCGCAGCAACGCTGCTGTAGTGACGGATTTCATGATTGAAGCCGGCACGAGAGCACGGTCTGTGTTATGCTGACCGATTGTCTTCCCATCGGAAAGATCTGTGATTTTCAC
>CAZUNU010000047.1:7098-17077 GCA_964622105.1 uncultured Sangeribacter sp.
GGTCTGTGTTATGCTGACCGATTGTCTTCCCATCGGAAAGATCTGTGATTTTCACTGCTACTGATCCCGGATTCACACCGCTTGAGCGAAGGAAAGAAGCCACAGCTTCTTGTGGCGAGGCTGCCCATGCGGCAACTGCAGCCACAGCCGTGAGGATTAATGTTAAAAAGAATTTCCTATCAAGTTTTATTGCATACATAAGCTTTTTCCCATTGAAGTGGCTGCACATTGCATCCCTACCTTTAGCCATCATTAAATTATGCAGGAAGCTTGCTTAAGGTTTAGCCTGAGCGCCGTCTGTGAGCTTACAAAAAGCCATGTACAAAGGCATAGGAGTCATCGCCGGTGTGGCCACTTTGGTTATTTCTTACGCAAAGTTAACAAGTTTTTCCCAATTAGCTCTTAAATAGGCATCGATAATTAGGTTATAAATAACCATCGACAATTAAATTTTACTAATATTAGATGTTTACTTATGAGGATTAGGAATATAAATCAGGAAGATTTCAACCCACAAATAGATATGGAGAGGGCTCACCTGAAAGATGAACATGTTTCCACAACTTCTATAAAAACAAGTAATACTGAAAAAGATTATACAACTTGTTTTGTCACTTGCGAAATTGTTGCTAATTTTACAATCTGAATACAATTCCATTATCTAAATGACTTCTACCAATCTGCCTCCCAGAACGCCTTACACTTTCGACAGAGTGGTGCGCATTCTTTTTACAGTTTGCACACTTGTGGCAGTTGTCTTTTTACTCGACAGTCTGAAAGGAGTTCTCCTTCCGTTTCTTGTAGCTTGTCTTATCGCCTACATGCTTGAGCCCGTAGTGCTCTGGAACATGAAGTGGACACGTTCAAAAAACCGTTTTGTGCCTGTGGTAATCACGCTTTTGGAAACGTGCATACTCATAGCCATATTCTGCGTGATATTCGTGCCATATCTCATTTCTGAGACAACCGAGATGACAAAAATGATTCGCGATTATGCCACGAAACAGATCCAGATTCCCTACGTATCCAGCCAGATCCATGAATTCCTTCGCGATTATCTCGATCCGAACGAAATTTCAAAACTGCTCTCGCGTGAAGAATGGAAATCGCTAATAAAGAGCACCCTGTCCTCTTCATGGAGCTTTCTGAGTTCCGGTCTGGCGTTTCTTCTGGGTCTACTGAGCTGGCTGATAGTGATTCTCTACGTGATCTTCATAATGCTTGATTATGAACGGATTATGCTGAGCTTCAGGCAACTTGTACCTATGCGCCATCGTGAACGCACCTATCAGGTGGCCACAGATATAAAGAATGCCATGAACCGATATTTCCGTGGTCAGTTTGTGATAGCGTTTCTTGTGGGTATCCTCTTCGCGATAGGATTCCTTATAATCGGTCTGCCGATGGGAGTGATTTTGGGTTTATTCATAGGGATGCTGAACATGGTGCCATATCTTCAGCTGATATCGCTTCCTATTACAGCCGTGCTTTGTATCGTGTGCACCGCCAGCACCGGAGTGGATTTCTGGGTGATTTTCTGGGAGAGCATGGCTGTCTATATTATAGTGCAATGCATACAGGATCTTTATCTCACACCAAAAATCATGGGTAAGGCCATGGGGCTTAATCCTGCCATAATCTTGCTTTCCCTCTCAGTGTGGGGCTCGCTTTTAGGATTCATGGGCCTCATCATCGCCTTACCCCTCACAACCTTACTGCTCTCTTATTACGACCAGTATGTGGTAAACTTCTATCCCTCCACCAATCAGACGCTGCAATCCACTGAAGAGGGAAACGGCAAAGCCGATAACAATCAGCCATTATAATTTCAAACTGACATAAGCTGTTTTAATAAAATGATAAACCTCCCTGTCGACGCCTTTATTCAAACGGGCGAACCCACCACAATTGAAAATCTGGAAACCCAGACTTATACAGAGATCAACGGAGAGGCTCCTAAGCAGGGTTCAGAAGAAGACCATACCAACGGGCTTATAGCTGACCTTGCATGGATTCTGCTCTTAGGCGCTATCGTTACGCTTCTTTTCAAAAAAATGAAGCAGCCTGTTGTGCTCGGTTATATTCTCGCCGGTTTTCTTGCGAGTCCGAAATTCATTTATCTTCCTTCAATCTCGAATCTTGATAATATCGAATTCTGGGCAGATCTCGGCATCGTTGTGCTTATGTTTACATTAGGTCTGGAATTCAGTTTCAAGAAACTTATGAACTCCGGATCCTCGGCCATAATCACGGCCCTCATCATTATATGCGGCATGACCTTTGCCGGATTCGGAGTCGGCAAAATTCTTCACCTCAACTCCATCAACTGCATTTTCCTCGGCGGCATGATCTCAATGTCGTCTACCACGATCATTCTCAAGACACTGTCGGATTTGGGCATGAGGCAGAAGAAATTCGCCTCACTCGTGCTTGCAGTGCTGATTATCGAAGACCTTTTTGCCGTGCTTATGCTCGTGCTTCTTTCTTCGCTTGCAATGGGCAACGTTGAGGGCACAGATCTACTTTTCTCGGTTGGTAAGCTGGTGTTCTTCCTTATCATCTGGTTTGTGGTGGGTGTATATGTGCTGCCTACCTTCTTCACCCGTGTAAAGAGCTATCTCAACTCGGAGACTCTTCTCGTGGTTGCAATGGGCCTCTGCTTCTCAATGGCGATTTTCTCCGTGATGTGTGGATTCTCTCTTGAGCTCGGTGCTTTCGTGATGGGTTCTATCCTGGCCGGGACAATGGTAGCCGAGCCGATGGAGAAGGTGGTGCAACCGGTGAAGGATCTTTTCGGTGCCGTGTTCTTCATTTCTGTGGGCATGATGGTAGATCCGGTTATTCTTGCCACATACTGGAGCGAAATCCTCCTGCTTGCGGTGGTGGTGATTGTAGGAATGATTTTCTTCGGCACGATCGGTATGCTCGTGACCGGACAGACACTAAAAGTAGCGATAGAGAGCGGATTCACGCTTACACAGGTGGGTGAGTTCTCTTTCATCATAGCTTCACTCGGTATGAGCCTTGGAGTGCTTCAGGAAAGCCTTTACCCCATTATCGTGGCCGTATCAGTAATAACTATCTTCACCACTCCTTATTTTGTGAAAATGTCTCAACCGGCATATGCTTTTGTTGAAAGCCACTTGCCAAAGGGATTGAATTTCCTTATCGAAAGATATTCAAAACAGGTGACGGACGCAAGCGAAACAAAGCGTCTATGGCGCGAGATCCTCTCCCGCTACATGTGGCGAATCCTGCTCTATTCAGTGGTGCTTATGGCCATAGTGCTCATATCGCGTCAGTTCCTCTTTCCTCTCTGCGAGCATTACCTTGGCGAATGGGGACGCTTGTCGGCCACGGCAATAACTTTCGTGTGCATGCTCCCCTTCCTCATCGCCCTCTCATTCAGTGGCACCAAGCCGGATGAGAAACAACGTCTCCACGAGGCGGCCAGCTTCTATGCGGTGCCTCTTGTGGCAATGCGTATCATCAGATACCTTATCACCCTCCTCTTTATCGTCTACCTTATGACCATAGCCTATAATGCCACGACGGCATGGGTGACAGGGCTTATCGGATTCGGTCTTATTGTTGCCTTTGCATCGTCAAAGATCATCACCAGCTACAGCCATATGGAGGAAAAATTCATCAATAATCTCAATATACGTGAAAATACGCGTCTGGGTCTTAACAATAGGCTTGTGAGCGATCTCCATCAGGCTTTCATCGAGGTGGGAGCGTGCACGCCGTTCGTGGGCGACAAACTGAAGGACTCCGGCCTGCGTTCCGATTATGGAGTGAGCGTTTCGAGCATTCAGCGAGGCGACATGTTCATACCCCTCCCCTCTGTGGATGCACGTATTTTCCCGGGTGACATTCTTGGAGTGATCGGTAATGACGAACAGATTAAGAAACTCAATGATGATATCGAGAGCTCCGAGAAAGCAGTGAAATCACTTTCTGTGACCCAGCCGGAGATAGTGCTGAGAAGCATCCAGCTTTCCGCCAATTCTCCCATAATTAACGTGCCACTCGGAAAAACTCACCTACGTACGGATTTCTATAGCATGATAGTGAAGGTGCAGCGCGGTGAAGATGAGTTTGAACAGCCGGATTCATCAACCGTGCTTCGCGAAGGCGACATTGTCTGGGTAGTAGGAGATGCCTCACGTATTGACGGAATGAAGTGAAAGCTGGCTGATAACCTATCCAATAAAAGCATCGGGAAATGACGACGTCATTTCCCGATGCTTTTATTGGATATTATGCTCGCCTTTGAGTATTAATCCTTGTTTGAATAACAAACTCTTCTTTGAGCGAGGAATCAGGTGGACAATTACCATAGCAGGTAGGCTCAGAAAGGCAGTCCCGTGCCGATGAAACCTATTGCTACACCTTCGTTCTGGAAATCCTTTATGGTTGGTGCCTGACCTGAATGATACAGGCGTTGCGACAAGGCTTGCGAAAGGTTCTCCTGCGCCGGAGCGAACCAGAGTCCTTCCCAAGTCCAATACCACATGCCGTTGCCGTCATAACCACTCCACTCCGGCTTCACTCCGGGCAGGTCAAGCACAATCTCCATAGGATCGCCAATACCGATATCCCCTTTGAGCGTCTTGACCTTTACATCGGGACCTATTAGATTGATGACATCAATCTTTCCTTCGCCGAAATCGTAGGCTACAAAACGTGAGTGATCATCCTGAATGAAATCGATGGTGACCGCATCGGGACTTGCGCCGTTGTCGCGTCGAGTGTAAAGGCCATCAATCTGATGTGGCACCTCCCCTATAGGCATACCGATCAGTACGCCACCAATACTATCCTTTGTCAAATAGACAGTGGGCTGAACTGCCACCACACTATCTGCAGCAGTCTCCTCGGATACTGAATCAGTATCTGTCACCGGTGCGCTCTTATGGCCACCGCAACCTGCAAACAACACAGTGCCTATGGCTATCAATGATAATTTCTTCATAATTTTGGTTTATATTTTTTCAATTTGTCAATAGTGGAAATGTGCGTGTAACTTTTAAGGTGGCCTATGCTGTTTCCCCGAATTGAGAGGGATAGATCATGACCATATTATGACGGGCAAAATTGCGCGACAGGAAAGTAGGCATATTCTCGAATTCTCCAGTATAGGAAATAGATCCTTTACGGGCACCGATGATTACGAACAAGTCTTCCTCTCCAATCTCCTTGCTCTCCACTATGAAATCATCCCACCCCTGCACATACCTATATTCCTGCCTTATAGAGAACTCTTCATAATCGAGAATATTCCGGATAAACTCGCAAGTGGTCTCGCTGGAGATGAAGATAACCTTACACGCAAGCTGAGATGAAAGATTGCCTATACGTTCCACCCAGGTCTGGAAACCTGTCTCATACTCAGCTTTGTCGGGAGCCAACACCACCAGTTTATAAATTGTATCAACCGGGATATAGCATCTCGACATTATTATCATCCTATGGGTGTTCTGGATGAGCTGCTCTATCATGGCACCGTAAAAGCTATCTACCACATTAGCCTTACGGTGCATACCTATCATGATGTCGGTGCAACGGTTCTGTTTGGCTTCGTTAGTGACTCCGGCTACAACGTTTACATCGTAACGTTCAATGTCCTTAACCTCAATGTCTACAGCCTGTGCTGCCGCTACAGCCTGACGCAGCGCATTGCGCCCCATGGCCACTGTGCGCGCATCATCAGTGTTACGCACGAAAAGAGCCGTCACTTCGTTGCGATTATTGCGGTTGCGCATGAGCAGAGCCATACGCATTAAGCCTTCAGCAGTGACCGGATTAGCCACTGCCACGAGCTGACGGGCATACTGGCCGGGAGCTTTCATGCCCTCTGAAGCCATTTCATCTTCCGTGCGCTCTATCCTCAGAAGTTTCCCGGCCTCCTGGGTGGTGACAGTTGAGACGATACAGCACACAAGTATCATCAGGACGGCACCGTTCATCATATCTTCGTTGAGAAGGCCATGCTGATAACCGATCATTGTGGCCGCGATAGTGGCGGCCGCCTTACCGGATGTAAGTCCGAACATTATGCTTCTGCCAACGCGCCCCATGCCGAAAAGTCTGGCACCTAAGAAAGCGGCAAGCCATTTCGAAGCCATTGCCACCACCACCATGTTGAGGGCAACCCACCCCACCTGCCAGCTCTTGAAGATTACATGGACATTGATGAGCATGCCAACTCCGATCAAGAAATACGGTATGAAAATAGCATTTCCAACGAAGTTTATACGGCCCATCAGACCCGATCTGTCGGGAATGAATCTATTGAGCACCAATCCGGCGTAGAAAGCACCCAAGATAGCTTCAAGACCTATAAGCTGAGCAAGCAAGGAAGCCACGAACACCATGGCCAGCACGTAAATAAATTGGCTTACCTGTTCGCTGAAACGACGGAAAAACCAGCGTGTGGCGTATCTGAATGAGAAGCCTACCACCACGGCATAGACAGCCATCAGCAATATCAGGCGAAAAGCATGAAGTGCGCTGAAATTGCCCTCGGCAGCTTCTACAACTCCGGCAAGAGTGAGTAGGGCCAACATCACGGCTACAATTGTAGCACAGACGGCTATTACGGCCGGACGCTCGTTCTGAAGGCCGAAACGACTAACTATAGGATAGGATATTAGAGTGTGGGAAGCATACATGGAGGCTACCAGAACGCTCGTAGTCCATGAGGCTCCGAAAGCAAGACGCGTACCGAAGATTCCCAACGCCATAGGTATGGCAAAAGTCAGAAGGCCAAACCATATTCCATGTTTCAGATTCTTGCGGAGATGAAACATATCGATCTCCACAGCTGCCAGAAACATCAGATAGAGGATGCCTACCTGCCCGAAAATCTCGAAACTCGCATCGCGCTCAAGTATGTTGAAGCCATAGGGACCAACTGCAACACCTGCCAGTATCAGGCCTACGATATGCGGAATCCTGAGACGTCGGAATATTATCGGACATATCAGGATTATGCACAGCACGAGCAGGAAGATAGCCACCGGCTGATGAAGGGGCAACGACACTATGGCGAGCGGCACACTCATAGGCGGAATAACTTTTTGGCGTTAGCGTCGGTAGTTTCCTCCACTGCTTCAGCAGTCGTACCAAGCACTTCCGCAATTTTGGCACAGGTATGGGCAACATAGGCCGGTTCATTACGCTTGCCGCGATGGGGCACCGGAGCAAGATATGGAGCGTCGGTCTCAAGCAACAAGCGGTCAAGCCCTATCACCGGTAGAGCCTCACGTATTTCAGCGGCATTCTTGAATGTGACGACACCGTTGATACCAAAGAAGGGATCGCACACGCGTCTTATGCGTCTTACATCGTCCGGTGAGCCGGTAAAACTGTGAAAAATGAGAGGCACAGAAGGTTTTACTTCTGATATCACCTGAAGCGTCTCGTCAAGAGCCTCCCTGCAATGGATAATGACCGGTAGACCTAAACGTGAAGCAATGCGCAACTGGCGTGCAAAGGCTTGCATCTGTTCATCCTTATGCTCCTTTTCCCAGTAAAGATCCATTCCGACCTCTCCGACAGCCACGTATTTCTCATCTTCAAGAAGTTTCTCCATACCATCGACCACCTTCTCCCAGTCATGGCCCACCTCCGTAGGGTGAAGACCCATGGACATGGAAGTGTGAGCCGGGAAGGAGGCATGCAACTCCTTCATGGGCGCCACAGTGGATGCATCGACATTGGGGAGAACCATATGGCTCACCCCATTGTCGATAGCTCTCTCTACCGCTTCCCTGCCACCATCTTCAAATTGCGAGAGGTATGGATGTGTATGGGTATCGATCATTGCGGGGGATTATTTCTTTCGGCCAATAAGTTTCTCAGCCAACTTGCGGAATGCTTCTTTCTTCTCCTCGGGGAGAGAGGTGGCATTAAGCGCTTTCAGAGCCTTGGAAGAATAATGGCCAACTGCCTTGCGACTCTTCTCGCCCACTCCCAACTTTTCATAGAGACGGGTGACAGTCTTCACCTTCATGTCGCTTGCCGGCATAGTCAATGCAGCACGCAGAGCGTCGGCTGTCTGACCACCCTCTTCGAGAGCGGCCACATAGAGATATGTTTTCTTGCCGTTAAGGATATCTCCGCCGATGGGCTTACCGAAAGTGGTAGAGTCACCAAAGGTGTCGAGCCAGTCATCCTGAATCTGGAAAGCCAGACCGGTCATCACACCATACTCATACATCAAACGCGCATCCTCCTGCGATGCGCCACCGATCAAAGCGCCTATCTTCACGGCAGCTCCGAGAAGTGAACCGGTTTTTCCCTCGATCATCCCGATATAGTCATCCAAGGCAATTTTATCAGCTTTCTCGAAATCCATGTCGAGCTGTTGACCCTCGTACACAGCTATTGCCATATTGTTGAAGGTATCAAGCACCTCTCTTAGAAGAGCGTTGTCTACCTCCGAAACGTATTTAGTGGCGAGAGTGAGCATTGTGTCGCCGGAAAGGATGGCTGTATTAGCATCGTATTTCTTGTGCACCGTAGGACGGCCACGACGGATGTCGGAATTATCCATAACGTCGTCATGAAGGAGCGTGAAGTTATGGAATGTCTCAATGCCTATTGCAGGGCGCATTGCCTCCTGAGCCTTATCTCCGAAAGCATCTGCCCCCATGAGCACCAATACGGGACGTATTCTCTTTCCACCGGCGGAAAGTGCGTATTCTATAGGTTTGTAAAGCGAGTCAAGTTTCCCTGCGGGAAAAACGAGCGAACGGATAGCGGCTTCAATATCGGCCGAATATTCAGCTATGGTCTTCATTACAACTAAAAAATCAGTAATTAATAAACATTTTGTATATATCTTCAGGCAAATCCTTGCCATGGTCAGCCTGAAGGACAGTCTTGAAACCTTTTATGAATCTTATGTACATCAATGAATCTTCGCCACATGCCACACGGAATGCATCGATCTCCTGCTTCACCTTCGCTACATCAGCATGGTTGTTGCGGATATAGTTGACGTATTCCAATCCGAGTTCATAACCGAGGCGTTGAGGATCAGACTGGCCTGCCTGTTTGTAAATCTCCATCTTGTCAGCCAGTGGAAGATTGGCGGAATAGTCATCGAGCTCCTGGCTGAAAGAGATAAGGCATGAATCGGAATAATGCTGATATGCATATGCCGTGGCGATAGCAAAAGTATCTATAGTTGCCACTTTGCTTTTTCCCAATGCGGCATCACAAATGAACCGGGCCACAGAATCGGGGGTGGTGATATCCATCATATGGGCCACCTTAGCCGTATCCGGCAGATGGTTGAAATCTTCGGGCAAAGTCTCAGCTACCGTCTGCTTCTTTGAACATGAAGCGAGGATGATTGCTATTGCAGCGAGAGAGCCGAGACGTCGGCAACAGGCATAGAAGCACATGGCGATATGAATAGGTTATGGTTAAGAATATTTGCACTCAAGCTCTCAAAACGAGGGTCATTTCTCACAAGGGCGAAGATTACCATCTGACAAGCTCAAGTATGGAAATTTCCACAAAATTACAAAAAAATTGAGAATTTATATTGTCAAATCAAATAAAAGCGTTAACTTCGCGGTGTAATTCAATCGCCAAGTCGGCGAATAAGAATTTGGAGTGATGCTCGAGTGGCTGAAGAGGCACGCCTGGAAAGCGTGTATACGCCAAAAGCGTATCCCGAGTTCGAATCTCGGTCACTCCGCTGAAAAATCCCAACTGAAATCCCGCAAGCAGAAGTGCCTGCGGGATTTTTAACTATTAAATTAACTGATGACCAAACCAACATTGTATATCATTGCAGGTTGTAACGGGGCTGGTAAAACTACCGCCTCCTTTTCTGTACTGCCTGATTTATTGGGTTGCCGGGAATTTGTTAACGCTGATGAAATTGCCAAGGGTTTATCGCCATTTAATCCTGAATCGGTGGCAATCGAGGCCGGGAGATTAATGCTTCAAAGAATAT
>CAZUNU010000048.1:0-17048 GCA_964622105.1 uncultured Sangeribacter sp.
TAAACAGAATGTAGGCACGGGCAAAGTTGCCCGTGCCTACATTCTGTTATTTTTGTCAGTCACTATAACTCTTGAATTAGTTAATCAATTTGATCAAGCGACTTCAAAATGTCGATACGCTCATGAGGATCCTGAGCTCCGAATACATAGCTTCCGGCTACCAGAATATCTGCTCCAGCTTCAGCTAATAGTCTACCGGTAGTTTCATTCACTCCGCCATCTATCTGAATCTTAGCTTTTGAACCGGTCGAATCAATCATTTTACGCAATTCTTTCACCTTCTTAATTGTATTCATAATGAATGGTTGACCTCCAAAGCCCGGATTTACCGACATTAACAAGACAAGCTCAATGTCTTCTATTATGTCGGTGAGCATAATCACCGGTGTAGAGGGATTCAGAGTGACTCCGGCTTTCATGCCGGCTTTATGAATCTCTCCAATAGTACTATGCAAATGTCTGCTTGCCTCTACATGCACATTCATCAGGGTTGCTCCACAATTCCTCACCTGTGGAATCCATTTATATGGCTCCACAGTCATCATATGCACATCAAGCGGCTTCCTGCATATTTTGCCTACCGCATCGAGCACAGAAAAGCCGAAAGAGATATTCGGCACAAAAACTCCATCCATGACATCCAGATGAAGATAGTCGGCATTAGAGGTGTTGATCATCTCTATCTCAGAGGAGAGGTTGGCGAAATCGGCCGCCAATAATGAAGGAGATACTTCCATGAATTAAGGTTAGTTAAAAATATCATTCTGCATTCACCTTCTTAGGTTTGAACGCATTCCATAAAATGAATATCACACACACTAAGGCGAGGGCATAGCCACACCATGTCAGATATTGGTTATATTCCTCGACTTTATCAAAAAGATCGTCAGGTTTTACAGTCTTGGCAAGCCAATAACCTAATCCGCCTAACACGGAATTCCAGACAAGGGCTCCAAGGAATGTAAATATTGCAAAAATGCCTACATTCATCCGGGAAATACCTGCCGGGATGGAAATCAACTGTCGGATTGCAGGAATTAAACGCCCCACAAAAGTTGACACAGCTCCATGTTTGTCAAAATAGGCTTCGGCCTTTTCAACTTTCTCTTTATTAATCATCAGCATATGCCCAAAGCGACTGTCAGCAAAAGTGTACACAACAGGTCGCCCGATCCATAAAGCAAGATAATAATTAATGAAAGCTCCCACAAGCGCTCCCAGTGTAGCCACTATCACGACAAGGATAATATTCATATCCGATCCGGCTCCCGCATTAGTACAAGCCAGATAAGCGGCCGGTGGAACCACCACTTCCGAAGGGAAAGGTATAAAGGAACTCTCAATTACCATGAAAATGAATACAAACCAATAGTTTGCATTCTCCACGAACCATTGAAAAAACTGGTTGGCATCAAATAATGCCAAAGGAATAAGGTCAAGCATTGTTATGTTTGAGATTATTTAATCAATGTTATTAAAAGGGTGTATCAAAATTTGGTTATTCATCTCAAAGAAGGGATACTGCTTTATGATGTATAGCTGAATATCATTGAGATATCAAACATTTCAAAGACATGTCCCGACAAATTTTGAATTTGAAACACCTTCTTCATAAATTGTTTGAAACATAATTAAATCAAGGATACCAAATCAAGATATAAGACCGACAGTATCCAGCATATTGCGATAAAAAGCCGCCTTAGACTCAAGCTTCAAAGGATAAGCACGGGAAGATGAAGGCATACGCCAATGTTGAAACCGTCTTTCTGTGCCATCTTTCATACTCAACTTACATTCGACAAATTCACCAACTTTTGGCACTTCTGTACCGGTCAGTCCTGCGATTACACCCGCAGCCTTTTCTCCTGTAGTAGCTACAGCTATACATTCCGGAAGTTTGGTTAAGGTATCTACAAGATCAATTGGTTTGTCAATCTGCAACCATTTGTCGGAAGCATTATCTTTAGTTCTTGTCACCTCTTTACCAGTGTCGCTCAAGGCTATTCCATGCTCTATGAGAAGGTGTTTTATCTTCTTCACCTTGAAAGTCTTGTGTTCAGTGTCCACGAGAGCATCTTTGGAGCCAAAATAAATCAACCCGAAAATGCGCCACATATCATTGATGAAATTCGGATAATAAAAATTCATCGACCATCTATTCTGCTTAGGTGGAAATGTGCCGCACATCAGCAGCCGGGCTTCTGGCGGGAGAAACGGCTGCAGAGGATGCCTCTCTATGCTTTGCTCACTGTTCATTTCATTTTAAGTGAATTATACACCTTATCTGCAAACTCAGAAATCTTAGTATAAGTCTCACTGTTGGCAGAATGTTTCATTTCAAGACTGGCAACCACATCAAGTTTACTCTTAGCTGCATAATCACCCAACTGTTTGAAAGCGGCAGAGGCCCAGGAGAAAGAACCGAAGGTCGCAAAAACCTTATTTTTAATTTCTCTTGTTTCCATAGCAATCATAAACTGCTCAACTGGAGGGAATATATGCATTGAATAAGTAGGCGAACCTACGATAAGACCTTCATAACGGAAAGCATCAGAAATCATGTAACTCATGTTATCTTTTGCAGCGTTGTGAATCTTGATATTCTTTATTCCTCTTGCAGTCAGTTGTCTGGCTATCTCCTCAGCTACTTCAGCGGTATTACCATACATTGATCCATAGATGATCGTCACACCCGGTTCACTTTCATATTTACTGAGTTTATCGTATATTCCAACCACTTCAGTGATCTTGTCGTGCCATACGGGGCCATGGGTAGAGCAAATATACTTGACATCAAGTCCTGAGGTCTTCTCAAGAGCTTTCTGAACGAACCTACCATATTTACCTACTATATTAGAATAATAACGATACATCTCATCCTTATACCATTCGGTATCCATCTCAGTATCCGTTACTCCACCGTTTAATGCGCCAAAAGTGCCGAATGCATCCCCGGAGAAAAGCACTCCGTCTTCCTCCACGTACGACATCATAGTTTCGGGCCAATGCACCATCGGTGTCATGAAGAATTTTATTGTCTTTCCTCCCAAATCAAGAACAGATCCATCTGTAATCTCCATGAACCTGTCATCAGGCACATGATAATAACCTTTGACCATTACTATGGTTTGTTTATTTCCCACTATCTTCGCACCCGGATAAGCTGCAAGCATTGACAGGATGCCACCGGAATGATCAGGCTCCATATGATTGATCACTATGTAATCAATCTTTTTGTCGCCAATTTGACTTGTAATGGAATTGAGAAGTTCCTGAACTGATCCAACTTCTACAGTATCAATTAAAGCCGTTTTATCTTTTCCCGTAACAATGTATGAGTTGTAGCTCACTCCATAAGGGAGAGGCCAAAGACCTTCGAAGCGATCTGTTGTACGGTCATTAACTCCTACATAATGCACATCCTTAGTAATTTCTTTTATATTCATATCTTTATTTTCCTTTATTTCAGGCAGTAAAATAAGCTAATCTAAGTTATTCTATTTATAAAACAACTCTATAGCATAATTTCCTTATTTTATTTGCAAAATTACTCATTTTATTTTTCATGACCTAATGAAGTAAGCACCAATAATTACTTATCTAATTTTTAAGTTCATTATTGTATATCATGACAAACAGTCTATAGGTTAAAAATTACTAACATCCTTATCTCTTCGGGTAGATTCATTATTTTTATGTAATTTTGCTCAATTATTTCCTGTCGTAACTCGAATCAGGAGTTTTCTTTACTTGTTGAAATAAAAACTATCAAATGATGATTTATCATTTTGCACCGGTTCAAGGTCATACTGATGCAGCTTACAGGCATTTTCATAATTCCTTGTATGCTCATGAAAATGATTCTTTCTCTACTCTAAACTACTATACCCCATTTATCCGACTTGAAAATGGAGAGCTTAGAAAGAAAGATCTAAAAGACTTCATTTCTCCTCTCAATAATGATGCACTTAATATCCCTCAGATCATTTTTCGCGATGAAACTGAGCTGAACGCTCTTGTTGCGAACCTTATACAACAGGGAGCCACAAGAATAGATCTAAATATGGGTTGTCCGTTTCCTCTCCAGACGGGACATGGACGAGGGGCTGCGACAGTTTCTAATGAGTCTTTGGCACAGGCTGTAGTGAAAACAGTAACTGAGAATCAGGGGATCGTATTCTCTGTCAAGATGCGTCTTGGGATGAATCAGCCGGATGAATGGAAATCTCTCTTACCTTATCTGAATAAGGTGAATTTATCACACATAGCAGTTCACCCAAGAGTGGCACGTCAACAATATTCAGGAGAAGTTCACCTTGATCAATTCAAAGAGATTTTAGCCCAATCTGTCAATCCCTTGGTCTATAACGGAGATTTACGCACTCCGGAGGATATTGATAATATAATTCACAAATTTCCGACTGTTGGAGGCATCATGATTGGCCGTGGTCTTTTAGCCAGACCTTCACTCGTGAATGAAATGATTGAAGAAAACGAATGGAATAAAGAAAAACGGATTGAACGGATGTTGAAATTCCATAAAACTCTTCTTGAACATTACAATCAGCAATTGTGTGGAGATGCCCAGATAATATCTAAAATTCAACCGTTCTGGGAATATGCTGAAGAAGAAATTGGCAGGAAAGCGTGGAAAGCCATCCGCAAAGCCGGCAATATGGCCAAGTATAATTCTGCCGTAGCTATGATACAGGCGTAAATATTGGGGTTAACAAAATGGGTTTCGTTGAACAATCTATTTCTTTTCATACAAAAGAATATACTCCGATCGTTCGATTTGCTGCTGAAATCCAAAATAAGTGTTCAATAAGAATCTCGGATAAACTTTAATATGAGTTTTCTTTGTTATTAAAGGAAAGACAAAGAATAAATCTTTATAATAAAACCCAAAAACATGAAAATAGCCATTCTCGCTGCAATGGATAAGGAGCTTTCTCTAATAAAGACTATCCTTAATTATAGCGAAACAATCACAGCAGAAGGGGTCGAAATGACACATGGCAACATTGGATCACATGAGATCTATCTTTCCAAATGTGGTATCGGAAAAGTTAATTCTGCCATTAATACATATAAGGTCATTGAATCAATAAAGCCCGACATGGTGATCAATTCGGGAGTGGCCGGAGGAGCCGGAGTGCCCGTTGGCACTATATTGATAGCCGACAGGGTTGCATATGATGATGTATGGTGCGGACCCTCGACCCAGTACGGACAGGCAGATGGCTGCCCGCTATATTTCACACCGGCCAAGAACGTGATTGAATTAGCAAAGACTCTTTTTAAAAAAGATGGTTACCATTTTGGGCTTATTTGTTCGGGAGATAAATTCATCTCTTCGCCAGAAGAAATTGCATTCATCAGGAGCCACTTCCCCGATGTGGCAGCAGTTGATATGGAATCTGCTTCAATAGCTCAGACTTGTTATCTCACCTCCACTCCTTTTAATATAATCAGGGTAGTAAGCGACACGCCGGGAGAGGGCGAGAATCTTGCACAATATGAAAATTTCTGGAGTGAAGCACCCGAAAAGACCTTTGAAGCTTTGAAGACCATCATCGGGAATCTGTGATTTTTGACTTTGCTGAATTGAAATTTAGTAAAGGCAGCGTGTATTTTAAGAGAACTGTTTGCGTCTTATGAGGCTAATTCGTCACTTATAAGGACCATGTGCAAATTAGAAGATCGTAAGATGTGCAAGCTAAATGTTCTGATTAAAAAATGACTATTGACAAATCAACATTGAAAACCCTAATGCTTCCTATCGCCATGATAGGAGGCGCGGTTTTCTATCCCTGGATGGGTTACGTCACTTTCCTTTCTCCTTATCTTATTTTTACAATGTTGTTTATCACCTATTGTAAATTGAAGATATCTGATTTCAAACCCGACAGATTTGAAATAACCTTGCTCATAGTTCAATTGCTCCTCGCTTTTGCTGCCTATGGGTGTATTGTTTTCTGGAACAGAACTCTCGCGGATGGAGTATTCATCTGTTTCTTTATCCCAACGGCAACTGCGGCTCCTGTCATAACCTCAATGTTGGGAGGAAGCATTTCAAAAGTAGCAACCTACAGTCTGTTATGTAATGCAGTAGTGGCTGTGGCTGGGCCCGTTTTGTTTGCGGCAATAGGCGAACATCCTGAAATGACTTTTATGGAGTCGTTCAAGTTAATTCTTGTGCAGGTATTTCCCTTGATTCTTGCTCCGCTTGCTTTAGCCCTGATCTTACGTTATGTAGTTCCTTCTCTTCATTCCAGAATTGTAAAGATGCAGCAACTGTCCTTCTATCTGTGGGCAGTGTCTCTTTTCATAGTCGTAGGAAGCTGTGTAAGTTTCGCAATCCAAAGGTGGGAACCGTCTCTATCCCTCACTATGCTACTTTTGGCCGTCGGGGCACTCATAGCTTGCCTTATACAATTTAAGATTGGCAGAATTATAGGAGGAAGATTTGGCGATAAAGTATCAGGAGGACAATCTCTCGGACAGAAAAATACAGTGCTTGCTGTCTGGATTGCTTTAGCCTACCTCAACCCTATCTCCTCGATTGCTCCGGCTGCCTATATTGCCTGGCAGAATATAATTAATTCCTGGCAACTTATGCGTCACCAGCGTCAGCTCCACTCTTCTGCCCACCACCAGCATTCTTAGCCTTGTTAGGTCTGCGTCTTTTATATTTAGGCTTTCTACCTTTCTCCTCTCCAGCGTTATCACTCTTCGCGATGTTGGCATTAGCTTTTGCATAATTGCCTGCATCGCGATTCTCTTTTTTACGGCCGTTACCTCTTCCTCTTTTCCATTTTCCACGGTCGCTTCTGGTGCCTCCATCGCGTTCAGATGTTCCGTAATTCGGTGTATCACCTAACTCTGCAGGCACAGGCAACTTCTCAACCGTTTTCTCAAGCAGTTTCTCTATAGTCTTGAATTTGCCTCGTTCCTTTTCACTGATAAAAGTGTATGCACTTCCGTCTCGGTCGGCTCTTGCTGTTCGGCCGATGCGATGTACATAATCTTCCGCTTCATGAGGCACGTCGTAGTTGATTACAGTCTCAATATTGTCGATATCTATACCACGTGAAATAATATCGGTAGCTACAACTACGTTTATTTTACCGCTCTTGAAATCAAGCATTACTTCCTCTCTTTCATTTTGATCAAGGTCAGAATGCATTTCCCCAACTTTAAGCTTCATTCTTTTAAGGCTCTTCGCAAGCTCCTTCACCTTTTGTTTTGAAGAGGAGAAAATAATCACTCTCCGAGGTGGATTCTCTTTGAAGAGACGCTCAAGAATAGGGAGTTTCTGAGTTTCATAACAAACATAAGCGCCCTGCCGGATCTTATCGGCAGGCTTAGACACTGCTATTTTAACTTCCTCAGGATTATTGAGAATCTGTTTAGCAAGCTGCTGGATTTTTGGAGGCATTGTAGCTGAAAATAAAAGGGTCTGCCTTTCTTTCGGCATATGCCCCACTATCTGCATTATGTCATCGATGAAACCCATGTCAAGCATTCTGTCGGCTTCATCAAGAATAAAGAAAGATACTTTTGACAAATCCACGTAACCCATACTTAGATGCGCCAAAAGCCTACCCGGTGTGGCAATAACCACATCAGCCCCCATCTTCAAACCTTTGCGCTGCTGCTCATAAGTATGACCGTCTGTACCACCATATATCGCCATGCTGCTCACAGGCATAAAATAAGAGAACCCCTGCATCTGGCGATCTATCTGCTGTGCAAGTTCACGAGTGGGAGCCATTACCACACAATTCACATTGTCTTGCGGATAATTGTCATTGACAAGGCGCTCAATCACCGGCAATAGGTAGGCAGCAGTTTTTCCAGTTCCGGTCTGAGCCACTGCCAACAGATCCCGACCCTCCAGAACGGGGGGGATAGCCAGTTCCTGAATTGGGGTACACTCATCAAAATGCATGTCGTATAATGCATCCAGCAGATCATCGTTGGTAAGAAGTTCATCAAATCTCATACGAACGTCAAAATAATGGGTTCAAGCATCTTTAAATTTGAAGACAAAATTAGCAAAAAAAATAATCATACTCAATAGTCTTTCTACTTTATTAGTTCCTATAGATTTGATTAATAAAATAGATTTGACTCAAAATACAACGCTCACCGGTAAAATCGGCTAAAACTGACTATTCTTATACTATAATTTAGATTCAAACAAAAAGGTGAGTGACTGAGAAAAGGAGTGATCGTGAAATAATATGAGATGGCAAAAATAAATAAGCGATTGTCGGATCAAAAAGATTTCAAACTTTTTCTAAAATAATTAATTTTATATTTTCCTATTTATCAATGGGTTATAAAAATTTTTAAAAATATTGGAAAAAATCTTCACTTTTTCAGAACAATTTCGAGATAACTTATGTTATTATGGTATCTTTTTAAAACATTAAACAACATGAAAACAACTGAATCTTTCAAACAGCGCCTGTTAGGGCTTCAAGGTAACTTACTTAGTTTTGCTTATCAGTTAACTACAAACAAAGAAGAGGCTCGCGATTTACTTCAGGACACCACTCTTAAGGCACTTGACAACGAGGAAAAATATGTTGACAACGTCAATTTTAAGGGATGGATCTTTACCATCATGCGTAACATCTTCATCAACAATTATCGTCAGACTGTAAGAAAAGCTACTGTAATTGATCAGACTGAAGATCTTTATCACCTTAATATTTCTCAGGAATCAGGTCTTACTACACCGGAAGGTTCAGTAGCAGTTAAAGAAATTTCCGCAGCTTTAGAAAGTTTCTCCGATGACTACAGAATTCCTTTTAACATGTATGTTGCCGGTTATAAGTATAATGAAATCGCCGAAAAGATGAACCTTCCTCTCGGCACTATCAAAAGCAGAATTTTCTTCGCTCGCAAGCGCCTGCGCGAACAGCTGAAAGATTATCAATAATTTATAGCTTGACAATAAATTCTTATAAATAATTACGAGCGGTCCAATGGATCGCTCGATTTTTTTGGATCATAGTAAAAACCAGTAGAAAAGTTAATAATTTAATTCGAAGGTTTGTAATTTGAGTAGTAGCGCATGGTTGCCGCGACTAAATTGGCATTGAAGTCCAAACCTATTGCAATTGGCTGAGCATGCCGATGCTCCTAACAATCGGAGACAACCTATAATCAAAACCGGTATCTTTGCTTAGATTCTTTTTCGATTAGAGATTTGAATTATAGTAAGCAGGATCGCCTGTCACGTTCTTACCTATAAAGGGAGGCAATTTGTATTTTGTATCTGAAGTTGGAAGTTCAATCTCAGCTAAGCAGAGTCCTTCCCTACTCCCATGAAATTCATCAACTTCCCATTTGAATCCCTCATATTTCACAATGTATCGAATTTTCTCCAATATGTCTCCGTTGCACAGAGATAATAATTTTTCAGCATCATCATAAGGAATGGGGTATTCAAACTCTTCCCTTACGTCTCCGGTAGTTAGTCCTTTTATAGTCAGAAAGCCTTTATCATTCCATGTGCGTACCCTAACTGTGCGAGCAGGCTCCTTACAAAGATAACCTTGACGGATTTTCACACATTCGGCGTCCATCTCCTTGTAACTTGTATTCCTTACAAGATATTTATGTTCTATTTCCAATGCCATATCAAAATTCCGATTATTTTCGTTTCTCAAGGCTATCAAGCATCATTTGAAGCTCATCTTTCACATCGAGAAGTTTATTGATAATGTCCATTCTTTTGGTGATGTTGGTTTTATTCAATCGCATCTGCTCCTTTGCAGCTTCGATTTTCAGCCCCCTCACTTTCACCAAATACTGGATAATCCTTAAAGTTTCTATATCTTCGGGAGTATAATACCGTTGATTTGAAGTGCTCCGCATCGGGCATACTTCCGGAAATTCTCTTTCCCAATAACGAAGCGTTGGTTCAGATACATTCAGCAACTCCGCTACGTCTCTAATCTTGTAAAATTTCTTTGTGAGTTGTCTCATTTTTCATTCATCAATCCATCAGATATCCTGCATTCTCAGCGGTAAGAATCATTTTCTCATAATCTTCAGGAGTCTGATCCATGAAGCAATAGTTTACAGGATTTTGAGTTTCGTCCTTGAATCTTACCTCATAATGAAGATGAGGGGCCACAGACTTACCGGTAGATCCAACTTTACCAATAAGATCACCCCTCTTGACTTGATCGCCTGTTTTTACCAGTAATTCACCGAGATGAGCATATCTGCTGATATAATTATAACCATGATCTATCTCAATCATATTACCATAACCGGGCACTCTTTCAGCATGAACAACCGTACCCTTACCGGAAGAATAGACTGCCGTACCAGACGGAGCAGCCAAGTCAATTCCTTCATGCAATCTCGACATTCCGGTGACCGGATCCCTTCTCACTCCATATCCACAAGCCATGGAATAATCTTTAAGAGGCACCACAGCTGGGATATGCTCGAGTTTCACATCCTGACCTGCAAGATTTATACGGAGTTGATCATAACTTTGAAGTTGAGCATACAATTGTTTTTCAAGTAAATCCATATTCTGCGATAACCGGGTTACAAGCTGTGCATCATTCAATCCTCTCAACTCCTTATATTCCCTTACATTCTCAAGTCCTGACAGACGCTGACTTGTCGTGAAGGGTTCCATTTGCAACATAACCCTATAAAAGTTCTCATCCCTATCCTGCAAATGTCCGAGAATTCTCATTGAATTGTCGAGGCGTCGGTTCAAGAGGTTGTATTGAGTACGAAGCCTGTTGTTCTCCAATCTTAGATTACGCTCCGTAGGCGTATCAAAGAAATAGAACACACATAGGAAAAGCACCACTGCCATTAATAAAGCCAGACCACACAACTTTCCAAGCGAAAGAAGGCGGGATCGGACAGTTGGGTACACTCTCTCGAAATTGTCAGTTTCCGGATTATATTTGTAATATACGTTTTTTGCCACTTTCTGAAGTTTTTACATCCGGTTGATGGAAAAACAAATGTTTTCAATATTTTGCAAAATTAGTTGAAATCCACTAATTTTGCAAAATAATTTGTTTTGAAGAGCGGTTGGAAAAACGGAAGACCATATGTTTCCGTTTAATTTGCCAATCCGCTCCGATTAAGCTATCGAAAGAACTATCAGGCAATGATGACATCTAACGAAATCAGAGAATCATTCAAATCATTTTTCCGCGACAAAGGTCACCAGATCGTGCCTTCAGCCCCTATGGTGATAAAAGACGATCCGACCCTTATGTTTACCAACGCGGGAATGAATCAGTTTAAAGACATTATTCTGGGCAATCGTCCTGCCACCCATAAACGTGTAGCCGACAGCCAGAAGTGTCTTCGTGTTTCAGGAAAACATAACGACCTTGAAGAGGTTGGACATGATACCTATCACCACACTATGTTTGAAATGTTGGGCAACTGGTCGTTTGGTGATTACTTTAAGAAAGAAGCTATAGACTGGGCCTGGGAATATCTTGTGGATGTTTTGAAACTAAATCCCGACCGTCTTTACGCCACTGTATTTGAAGGCTATGCTCCTGAAGGCCTTGAACGTGATAATGAAGCTGCTGCAATATGGGAGAAACACCTTCCCGCTTCCCATATCATCAACGGTAACCGCCACGATAATTTCTGGGAAATGGGTGATACCGGTCCGTGCGGACCTTGCAGCGAGATTCACATTGATCTCCGTTCTGATGAGGAAAGGAAAGCTGTTGACGGCGCTTCTCTCGTAAATAAGGATAATCCCCAGGTTATAGAAATCTGGAACCTCGTTTTCATGCAGTATAACCGCAAGGCAGATGGCAGTCTTGAACCACTTCCGGCTAAAGTAATTGATACCGGCATGGGCTTTGAGCGTCTGTGCATGGCTCTGCAGGGTAAGAAATCAAACTATGATACTGATGTATTCACACCGGTAATTTCAGTTATCTCTGAACTCACAGGTTTGAAGTATGGGGAGAATGAAAAAGTGGATATTGCCATGAGGGTGGTAGCCGACCATCTCCGCACCATCTCCTTCTCCATTGCAGATTCCCAACTTCCCTCCAATGCTAAAGCGGGTTATGTGATCCGCAGAATACTGCGTCGTGCCGTTCGCTATGCTTACACATTCCTCAACCAGAAAGAGGCCTTCCTCTACAAGCTCGTCGATAAGCTTGTAGAGCAAATGGGCGATTCTTACCCGGAATTGAAAGCACAGAAAGAGTTGATCAAAAAGGTTATCAAAGAGGAAGAGGATTCTTTCCTCCGCACTCTTGATAATGGCATACGTCTGCTTGACAATCTGATTGAGAAACTAAAAGCTGAAGGCAAGACTGTGCTTTCAGGCAAAGATGCCTTCACACTTTATGACACCTACGGTTTCCCTCTCGATCTTACAGAACTTATCCTTCGCGAAAACGGAATGACACTCGATCAGAAGGAATTTGACTCTGAGATGGAGAAACAGAAAAACCGTGCACGTAATGCAGCGGCTGTCGAGACCGGTGACTGGACTGTTGTCGAACCCGGAGAGCAGACTTTCGTCGGTTATGATCTCACCTCCACTCCTACCAAGATTCTGCGCTACCGTAAGGTGAAGCAGAAAGGGAAAGAGTTCTACCAGCTCATTCTTTCAAAAACTCCTTTCTACGCAGAAATGGGTGGACAGGTCGGGGACCGTGGTAAACTCATAGCACCTGATGGTGAGGAAATCCAGATTTTCGATACCAAACGAGAGAATAATATTGGGGTTCATCTTACCACTACTCTTCCCTCCGATCCCTCGGTGGAATTCATTGCGAAGATAGATGAAGACGCAAGAATGGCCACATCTGCTAATCACTCAGCCACTCACCTTCTTCATGAAGCCCTACGCGAAGTGCTCGGAAATCACGTGGAGCAGAAAGGCTCGTTCGTTTCACCCGAAGTGTTGCGATTCGACTTCTCACATTTCCAGAAAGTGACTCCCGAAGAGATCCGTAAGGTTGAGCATCTCGTCAATTCACGTATCCGTAAAGCAATGCCTCTTGAGGAAGCTCGCGAAATGCCTATCGAAGAGGCACGTAAGATGGGCGCCATGGCTCTTTTCGGAGAAAAATATGGCGACAAAGTGCGTGTTGTAAAATATGGTTCATCTGTTGAATTGTGTGGTGGAACTCACGTAGCTAATTCAGGCAATATCGGAATGGTGAGGATCCTTTCTGAAAGCTCAATTGCTGCAGGCATCCGAAGAATTGAAGCTGTTACCGCCGTGGGTGTTGAGAACGTTCTTGACAATTTCCAGGATACTATTAAGGATCTCTCTTCTTTCCTCGGCAACGCCTCAAATATCAAAGCTGCTGTAGAGAAAGCAATCAATGAGAATGCTGATCTCCACAAGCAGGTTGAGGATTTCATGGAAGAACGTACAGAAAACTTCACCAAGGAGATTCTTGCAAATGCTAAAAATGAGAATGGTGTCATAGTATGCACCCTTAATGGTCCTGCACTTCCTGACATGGTCAAGAACATAGCATTCAAGATCCGCAAAGCTTCACCCGAGCATACTGTTTTCATCGGTTCAACGGTTGCTGCCAACAAACCGTTGCTCACTCTGATGGTGACAGACGATCTGGTAAAGCAGGGTATCAATGCATCTCAAATTGTAAGGGAAGCTGCCAAACTCATCAAAGGTGGTGGCGGTGGTCAACCATTCTTTGCACAGGCCGGAGGAAAAGATACAGACGGACTCTCCGCAGCCGCAGACAAAATAAAAGCGTTGCTCAAGATCTGACGTATTTCTAAATAAGAAAATAAAAATCATATACCCCGAGATGTAATATTTTATTACATCTCGGGGTATATGATTTTTTCCCTATGAATAATGTTTGGGTGTAGCGTTTAAACAACAGGTCTACTCAACGAAGATTTTTCGGAAGGAAATACTGACCTTTCTTTTTCGTTTCCTTACCGTATTCCACTGCATGACGAGGACAGCTATGATAACAAGCAAGACAAGAACAGCAATCGTTACCCCAAACAGGTTTTCTATCTTCATTAAGAATTATGTTAGCAAGCGGACAACTTTTGACACAAATACCGCATCCGACACAAGCATCGGTGGCGTGCCATTTGCGAGGAAAAATTCCCCAACGCTTGAAAAGCGGATAAACCAGACTTGTCTTTAAACGAGGGAAACTACCTCTTGTGACATCCACACATTGCCTTCCTTGCTTAATGCCTTGAGCAATTTCTCTTACGCGTGCCGGTGCATCTTGCAGTTTTTGGCGTTCAACTTCCTTACTGTCAATATTAAAACCTGGAAGCAAAACATAATTGTTTGGCATAATCACACTCCAGATTGATTGCGCCTTCATACCCGCTTTAGATAGAATCTTCTCAAGCATCTCCGGAGCCATTGCAACCTCATCGCCACAAACCAGGACCGCCCACACAGGAATCTGACCTCTATCAATAGAATACTTTAAACTTTCAGGTAAACGCTTGATGAATTCCTCAACAAAAGGAGGAACACCCCAGGAATAAACAGGGAAAACAAATCCTAAAGTTTCACCTTCAAAATCTCCGGGAGCTTCATTATTCATGAAATAGACTTTATCAAGAAGTGCTTTTCCAAGTTGACGAGCAACATAACCAGAGTTTCCGGTTCCCGTAAAATAATAGATCATACTCAATAAAATTGCTTTTCTGATAACGGTGTAGTGAGCAAATATATATATGGAAGCTACCTAAGCTTCAATAACTTAGACTTCAGTGAATATTCTGAATATCAATTCTTTCAACAATTCATATTCATTCTGCGTAGAACCAATTCCCTTGCTTTGGCAATCGTAATCTCTTATTGCATGAACTGCTGCCAGTGCCTGACGTGAATTATATCGCTGCAAACCCGCATGGTAATCACTGAGAGCATACTTGCTTTTGAGTTCCAGAAGAGCCATCAGTCCGGCCTCACTTTTATCCCTGCTAACTGTGGCCATAAACAGTTTTGAAAAGTAGCTGAAGAGCGTAGCCACAATCACAACACCGGGATTCTGTTTCGGATTTTTGGAGAAATGGTCTACAATCAACATTGCTTTCGGATAATCTTTCTGAGCAAGAGATTTCAGAAGTTCAAAAGTATTGAAATCTTTAGAGATACCGATGTTTCTTTCTATAAGATCTGCTGAAATGCGTTTTACGTCTTTCCCGGCCGCGAGCATGAGCTTGTCGATCTCCCCGAAGAGTTTGCTAAGCGGATTTCCAATATAATCTGTGAGTAAAACCACAGCTTTTTCATCAATGCCCCAACCTTGACTTTGACAATAATCGCGGATGGGGCCGGCAAGCTGATAGTCTCTTAGTTTTTCACTCACAAAAATTGTGCAATCCGATTGTTTAGCACGTTTCATAAGCTGGGAAGTGCCGGAAAGGGAATCACCTTTGTAAACCACTACCAAAACCGTGTGGGGATTTGGTCGATTAACGTAGGATGCAAGTTTATCCAACTGATCTTTGGCACGAGTCATGGTCTGAGCCTCCTTAAGAAGCACTATCTGCCGTTCAGCCATAACAGGATATTGCTGAGCGCTTGCAATAACTTTACTTATGTCGGCATCAGCCCCATAATATGTAATGGAATTGAAATCTCTGTCAGCCTCATCCACTACATTATTTTCAAGAGCCTTTGTCAACTGGTCGATATAATAAGGTTCATCACCCATCAGGAGGTAAACCGGAGTGAACTGCTTCTTCTTAACAGCGGTCAAGACCTCCCTAAACGTGACTCCACCTGCCTTTTTTGCCATTATCTATCGGATTTCTTAAAAAAATAATTTCTGAAGCGCCATAAGAACAGACCCGTTGCTAAAGCACTCGCAAACGCAGCCAAGGGCCATGATCCGGAGTGCGCTACTCCAAAAGAGTCAATACCGGATTCTGTTGATCCACCACTTATCCACATTCCAACCACTACGATTGAATTATTAAGAGCATGTGCAAAAATTGAAGGCCACAGGCTTCCACTCCAAAGGAAAAGGTAACCGAAGAAGGCTCCCATAAGAAAACGAGGAATCAAACCGAAGAATTGAAAATGCATTACACTGAAAATTAATGCAGTGAACCAAACTGCCGTTGCAGGATTCAGATTACCTTTGCAGAAAATGTTTTGCAGTGAACCCCGGAAAAACAATTCTTCTGAAAACCCTGTAAGCAAACCAACAACGCATATAGTGGCAACCAATTGCCAAACATTTGACATGTGCATCATTGTCTCAGCCACCGAGCTATTGGCCTCTTCCATTTCCCTCAACGCATGTTCTATACCGGCAGCCCATTCGGGGAACCGGATGCCCTCATTCCACGCAATTATCTGGTTCATTGCAGGCAACGCAAGAACATAGACCAATATGACACCAATAAACGGTTTGATTCCGGGATTTTGCGTCAGGCCTAAAAAAGTCCAGGCTTTACCGGCCGTAAAACGTGCGGTAAACCAGGCCGGAATGCAAAATGCAATCAGACATTGCACTATGGAACTTAACAACAGACTTGTGCGGACACTCAATCCCTCTATCATTCCAAGTGACACACCAATGCCCGCAGCTATGAGAAGGCAAAAGAAGAAAAGCGTGAACAGCACGACAAGCCTGAAGGCTGTAGATTGCATCACAGGGTAAAGCGGCTTCATCAATCAAAACGTTTACGAGTAAATACAAAGTCTCTTCCGAGATATTTCTCTCTCACCACAGGATTGGAAGCCAACTCTTCACTCGTGCCTTGGAAAAGTATTTTTCCTTCAAAAAGCAGGTACGCACGATCCGTGATTCTTAATGTTTCGTTAGCATTATGGTCGGTAATAAGGATTCCGATATTTTTCTCCTTTAGTTTATACACCACCTCCTGAATGTCGGCTACAGCTATAGGGTCGACGCCTGCAAACGGTTCGTCAAGCATTATGAATTTCGGATTGATGGCCAGACAGCGCGCTATCTCAGTACGTCGACGTTCACCGCCACTTAATTGATCACCAAGATTCTTCCTTACCTTCTGCAAAC
>CAZUNU010000049.1:0-16717 GCA_964622105.1 uncultured Sangeribacter sp.
GACGTTAAAGAAGTAGTGATTTTATCGGCTTCCAGCTGCCTCCTCACTTTTATTACATTGCTGGCAATTGACTGTTTAATCATAACGAAATCGTGACAAAAGACTATACTTTAGCAAACCGTAGATACATTATTTCGGGGTTTATATGTGTTATCGTGGCCATATATATTATCCGTTTGTTTGGGTTACAGGTCGGTGACGATAAGTATAAGGAAAATGCAGAAAGTAATGCATTTCTCCGGAGAGTCATTTATCCGGCCAGAGGGCTGATTTATGACCGCAACGAGAAACTTGTGGTTTTCAATCAACCGGCCTATGATGTGATGCTTATTCCAAAAGATGTTGGCAATTTCGATACACTTGCATTGTGCAAGGTCCTGAACATTGATAAGACAAGACTTCAGGAACTATGGGCCGAAATGAAGAATCCTCGTAAGAATCCAGGTTACTCTTCTTACACTCCGCAAAAGTTGATTTCACAACTTTCTGCAGAAGACTATGGAAGGCTTCAGGAAAAGCTTTATCTCTTTCCCGGCTTTTTCATTCAGACGAGAACCGTAAGGCAGTATAATTTCAATTCCGGTGCAAATATTCTTGGCAATATCCGCGAGGTATCTGCAAAGGATGTTGAGAACGACAGATATTATCGGTCTGGAGACTATACCGGCGACCTTGGTGTAGAAAAAAGTTATGAGAAGCATCTTAGAGGTATAAAGGGTGTTGAAATCCTGATGAAGGATGCCTATGGAAGAATCAAGGGAAAGTATGAGAATGGTATTCATGATCAAGCCCCGGTATCAGGTCGTAACCTCACACTCTCCATTGATATGGAGCTTCAGGAATACGGAGAACGATTGATGGCCAATAAGATCGGTGCTATCGTGGCGATAGAACCATCCACAGGCGAAATTCTGGCTTTGGTTTCTTCCCCTTCTTACGACCCCAACTTGCTTGTAGGTAAACCACGTGGTAAAAATTATGCCGCCTTGGTGAAAGATCCATATAAACCTCTATATGACCGTGCTCTGCAAGCAGCTTATCCTCCAGGATCTACATTCAAGCCTACTCAAGGTCTCATATTCCTGCAGGAGGGTATAATTACCACCTCCACACAATATCCCTGTTATCACGGATATATAAATCGTATCAGGGTCGGCTGTCATGGACATGGTTCTCCTATCGCTTTGAAACCTGCATTACAGACGTCATGTAACGCTTATTTCTGCTGGGGATTCAAGAATATGATCGACAAGAGAGGCACGAAACCTTCCGGTCAGTTTGAGAAATGGAAGAATTATCTTGTAGAAATGGGTTATGGCTATCGTCTCGGAGTTGACCTCCCGTCTGAGAGTCGTGGTTTTATTCCTAACTCGGAATATTATTCCAAATCATTCCGTGGAGCAAATTGGAGCGGTAATTCTATCATCTCTGTGGCAATTGGCCAAGGTGAGGTATTGGCAACTCCTTTACAGATTGCTAACCTTTGCGCTACAATTGCCAACCGAGGTCATTATTTCACTCCCCATGTGGTGAAAGAAGTGCAGGATACGGTTATTGATTCAAAATACCGGGAGAAACACACGCCGAGCATCAAGCGTGAATATTATGAGGATATCGCCGAAGGAATGAGAATGGCCGTAACTGGTGGAACATGCCGTGCTGCTAACTTACCGGGTATCGAAGTTTGCGGTAAAACAGGTACTGCTCAGAATCCTCATGGTAAAGACCATTCGGCTTTCATGGGTTTCGCTCCCTACCACAATCCAAAGATAGCAATTGCTGTTTATGTGGAGAATGCCGGTTTCGGCGCGGCCTACGGTGTGCCCATTGGTAGTCTTATGATGGAAAAATATCTCACCGGTGATATTAGTGCCGCCAGGAAAGGTTTGGAAGAAAGAATGTTGAACTCAAATACAATCATTAGTAGTGGAGTCAAATCGCACTGAAGCAAATGTATCGGTGTTCCGGTCGTTAGACTGGTTCACCATTTTTCTATATATAATACTGGTGTCGGCAGGAGCAGTGAGCATATATGCTGCCAGTTATGATTTCGACAATGCCAGTATGTTTGATTTCGCAGAGTTTTCGGGAAAACAATTTTTATGGATCGGCCTATCATTGATTATAGGCTGCGTCATACTCCTGATGGATTATAGAATCTATGAAACGTATGCATATCCGATATATGGAATTGTCATTCTTATACTCATTGCTACAATCTTTTTGGCTCCTGATATCAAGGGGTCAAGATCATGGCTTGTATTCGGTCCTGTTAGTCTCCAACCTGCTGAATTCGGTAAGTTTGCAACCGCTTTGGCTCTTGCCAAGCTTTTCAATTCATATAATTTCTCCCTTAATGCCAAAATCAGCAACTATTTCAGGGCTCTCATTATTATCTTCCTGCCAATCTGTCTGATTCTTCTTCAGCGTGAGACAGGAAGTGCACTGGTATATATATCTCTGATTTTCGTATTATACAGAGAGGGAATGAGTGGACTTGTTCTCTTTTCAGTGCTATGTGCAATTGTATATTTTGTAGTGGCCGTAAAATTTGTTGAGCCTACCATACTTGATATCCCTGCCGGTGAGTTCTCTGTATTTGTCATTATCATGCTTATTTTTGTAGGTATGCTGGTGACTTATTGTCGAGATTTCATAATTGCACGTAACGTAATTATATGGTTTGTCGGAACCGGTATTATTGTCGCCATCTTAGCAATGTCAGGCATCATAGTAAATGGCATGGTTTATTTTCTTTCTGTGCTCGGTGTAGCATTCGCTTATGTTTTAGTAGCAATGTTTCATCATCGGATAGAAAAATTCCTTGTGACGGTAGCTTTTGCATTGATCTCGGTGCTTTTCCTATTCTCGGTCAATTATGTTTTCGGCAATGTGCTTGAGCCTCACCAGCAGATGCGTATTAAAGTGGCCCTTGGAATCGAGGAAGACCTTCGTGGAGCTGGATATAACGTAAACCAATCAAAGATTGCTATAGGATCAGGAGGTGTGACAGGAAAAGGATTTCTTAATGGCACACAGACAAAACTGAAATACGTGCCTGAACAGCACACTGATTTTATCTTCTGTACCATAGGTGAAGAGGAGGGCTTCATAGGCTCAACCACTGTATTGATTGTGTTCCTGGCATTGATTCTCAGAATAATCCATTTGGCTGAACGACAACGAACGCCTTTTGGTAGAGTTTACGCCTATTGCGTGGCAAGTTGTCTGATATTTCATTTATGTATAAATGTGGGAATGGTTATTGGATTATGTCCCGTAATCGGTATCCCGCTTCCTTTCTTCAGTTACGGAGGGTCTGCTCTCTGGGGATTCACCATTTTTCTGTTCATACTTTTAAGAATTGATGCATCCCGCAAAGAAAGACGTGATTAATTATCGTGGTTAAATAATATTTTTACTTTCAAAATTGTTATTAAAGTAAAGGTGATATTGGAACGTTACTTCTTGTCATCGGTAATAAGGAAATTGATGAGAATGAGAAAATCTTCTCAAGTTCCAATCGCCATTTATGAAATAACTGATAAATCGGATTTCTTGTCCGGTAGTATTATTAAACCCAAATAGATTATCATGGCAAATAAGCGTGAATTCAAGAAATATGTAGAGGCTGTTGGTGCTTCTGCATGCGACGGAATGATGGATGTGTATTATACTGTCAGCAGTGCTGAGAAAGAAGCTATTGCAAAAGCGATAGAAAAAGTGCTTGGAGCCACTGCTGCAGCTCGTGCAAATGCTAATGTTTTCTTTGATAAAGGTGCAAAAGCTTTCCCTACCCGTAAGGAGTACGGTAAAGCAAAGAAAGAATTCTTCAGCAAACTTTTCGAGAAAATCAATTCTGATTTCACAAAGGAACTCGATGATGCATTGAAAGTATTTAATGCCGCCATTCCTCAGAACGTCAAAGATCAGAATAAATCAATGGCTGCTGCAAATTAATTTTGTAGTAAGCAAAATACTCTGTTCTCTCTAAATACATTCCCCGGATCATGACTTTGGTCTTGATTCGGGGATAATCTTAATCTAAAACATTATATTATGAATCTCTGGAAAAAAATTTTGCAGATATTCCATTGGAAAGTGGAGATAACCGCTCCAAGGAGAAATAAATGCGTTATCTGTGTAGCTCCTCATACTTCTAATTGGGATTTCATTCTTGGACTGTTTGCATATAAATCCTTAGGAAGGACAGCTAATTTCCTTATGAAAGAATTTTGGTTTTTCTTTCCACTAAAATACCTTTTGCGCGCTTTAGGAGGCATACCGGTGCCAAGATCAAAAAAGAAAGGCTCATTGACTGAAAGCGTGATCAATTTGTTTAAAACAAGAGAATATGTTAATCTGGCTGTCACGCCTGAGGGTACAAGAAGTTTGAATGACAAGTGGAAAACAGGATTCCTTTATATTGCTTATGGGGCTGGAGTTCCTATTCAATTAGGATTAATCGACTATAAAAATAAACTGATTCTGATTGAAAAAGAGTATGAGCCTACCGGGAATGTCGAAGTTGATATGAAAGCTATCAGGGAGTATTACGCAGACTATAAAGAGGCAGCAAAATATCCTGATAAGTTCAGCTGTTAAAAATTAAATTCTTATACCCATTGTTACTCACATGGAATTATCAGACAAATTGAACCTGTGCATCTACCCTATGGAAATAACATGGGGAGACATTTCTTTAAATCTACAAAAACTTGAAGAAGCTTTGAATGTAATTAGGCCACAAACGGATCTGCTCGTTTTGCCTGAAACCTTCTCAACTGGTTTCCCTTCTGTTAAAGATAAAGATTTATTGAAATCATTGGTCCTAAATCAAAGAGAGACCTTTAAAAAGATCAAGGATCTCTCTGAAAAGCATCACATATGCATTGCAGGAAGTTGCATTGTGGAAGAGAATGAGAGATATTTCAATAGAGCTTTTTTTATTAACCCAGATAGACAGCACTCATTTGCTGATAAAAAGCATTTGTTTTCAATGGCTGGGGAGCATCATTTATTTGAACCTGGCCACTCAAGATTATTGACACGATATAAGGGGTGGAACATAGCAATGATAGTTTGTTATGACGTGCGTTTTCCTGTGTGGTGCCGCAATGTTGATAATGAGTATGATCTTCTTTTGGCCGTGGCTAATTGGCCCGCAGTGAGAATAAAAGCATGGGAACGATTATTATCAGCTCGCGCCATAGAAAACGAAACATACGTAGCCGGAGTAAATTGTAAAGGCGTGGATAGCCAAGGTTACGTGTATAACGGCAGTTCGTGCATACTGGACTATAAAGGTGATAATATTGGCAATGAGGAAGACAAATTCATTTATGGTGAAATTTCCTTAAGCAAATTACAGAAATTCAGAGAGAAATTTCCGGCATGGAAAGATGCAGATAGTTTCAGATTGTTTTAATACCTTGGACTGTTTCTAATTAAAATATGAATCTATCAATAATATTAGATATTGTCTGACAATGACGATTTATTATAGTCTGTTTACTCATTAAAATACTAAGGAGGATATTTAAAATACTAAGGAGGATATCCGGTTACGATATCCTCCTTAGTATAATTACTCGAAGCGGGTTAATAATTTCCTGATGCGGTTCATTTCACTGCATTTGCAGCTGACATGATAACTTCGCTCACTGTAGGATGCCCAAATATGATTTCTCGGAGTTCCTCTAAGTGAACATTCATATTCATAAGATCCGCACACTGCTGTGCAAGGTCTGCAGCTTCTGCACCCATGATATGAGCTCCGATGAGAAGATTGTCTTCTTCGCGGAATATCAGTTTACAGAGACCGTCAGGTTCGCCCATAGCCAAAGCCTTACCATTAGCTCTAAAGAAACTCTGACCAATTCTCACCTTTATTCCTTGTGTTTTACATTCTTCTTCAGTCTTACCCACCATACCACATTCAGGCACAGTGAACACAGCAGAGGGAACAATATCAAAACGAATGTTGTCTTTCTTACCTTCGATATGATTCAAGGCTCTCTTTCCTTGGAAGGAAGCAACGTGAGCCAGCATCATTCTTGCATTGACATCACCAATGGCATAAATACCCTCTACATTGGTACACATGTTATCATCAACAGAAATGCCTTTAGGAGTATATTCAACACCGGCTTTCTCAAGTTCGAGACCTTCAACTACCGGAGCTCTACCAACAGCCATGAGAAGATCGGAAGAGACAACTGTCTCAGTCTTTCCTTTTAACTCGTAAGTCACCTCTATCTCATAAAACTCATTCTGTTTGATCTCTTTGGCTGCAGCTCCGGTGATAATCTTGATTCCTTTCTTGGAAAGAGTCTGTTTAAGACGCTTTGCAATGTCTGAATCAAACGGTGGAAGAATCTGCTTCATGAACTCAATCACAGTAACCTGGCTACCAAGACTGCTGAAGATAGAAGCAAATTCCATACCGATAACGCCACCACCGATTATGGTAAGAGATGCTGGAATGTATTCAAGTTGAAGGATCTTGGTTGAATCCATACAACACTCGAGATCGTGCCCAGGAATCGGAAGTGATTTGGATTTACTTCCAGTGGCAATTATAATAGCATCCGCCTCATATACTTCTCCATTACATTCCACTTTGTTCTTATCAACAAAATGAGCTTTTCCATCAACAACGTTTACCTTTGCGCTTGAAAGAAGTGATTTGACCCCCTCTCTTAAAGTTGTCACCACATTATTCTTACGCTCGATAATTTTATTGAAATCTACAGAAAAAGAGAAATCGTCTATACCATATTCCTCACCATGTTTGAAATTACTGATTATCTCAGCATTCCTGCACAGGCATTTGGTGGGAATACAACCTTCGTTTAGACAAGTTCCACCCAGACGATCACCATTGAAAAGAGTGACAGTCTTTCCTGCCTTTGCGGCTTCAAGAGCGGTTTCATAACCGCCAGGACCCGCGCCAATAATAATTATATCAGTTTTCATAGCTTTCAGGCATTTTCCTTGAGAGCACTGTAACTGAGAATCGGATTCTTGGCAGCAGTGGTTTCATCCAGTTTCCTGACAATCGTTGTCAACGGTGCAGCTTTAACGTCCTCTGGTATTTCCTTAGATTCTTTAGCCACCTTATGCATTACAGCAATAAACTCATCAAGAGTCTCTTTGCTTTCTGTTTCAGTGGGCTCAATCATCATAGACTCATGGAAAAGAAGTGGGAAATAAATCGTAGGTGCATGGAAGCCATAGTCGAGCAGACGTTTTGCAATATTGAGTGTTGTAACACCGGTTGATTTGTCTTTTAACCCGTCGAAAACGAACTCATGTTTGCAGACTCCTTCAATCGGAAGAAGATAGTCGTCTTTAAGACTTTCCTTTATGTAGTTTGCATTAAGGGTTGCAAATGGACCGACTTTCTTGATATTTTCCTTACCAAGGGTAAGAATATAGGCATAAGCCTTCATCATTACTCCGAAATTACCAAGGAAAGTGGAAATACTTCCAAGACTCTTATCACCGGTCTCAACGTGGAATTTCCCCTCCTTATCTTTTACAACGTGGGGATTAGGTAAGAAATCCACAAGGTGCTTGGCTACACCAACCGGACCTGAACCGGGACCGCCTCCTCCGTGAGGAGTTGAGAATGTCTTATGCAGATTGATATGCATGATATCGAAGCCCATGTCGCCTGGACGAACCTTACCCAACAATGGGTTAAGATTAGCTCCGTCATAATAAAGCAGACCACCAGCCTCATGTACAAGTTTAGCAATCTCCACAATCTCGGTCTCAAACATACCCAATGTATTGGGATTTGTCATCATTATTCCGGCAACCGTATCGTCAAGCAACGGTTTGAGATCCTCAACATCGATCGAGCCATTGGGCTTTGATTTAACCTCTATCACCTCAAGACCGGCAACCATGGCAGAAGCCGGGTTTGTACCGTGAGCTGAATTCGGCACGATTACTTTAGTACGTTTGTGATCTCCCCTGCTGAGATGATACTGGCGCATCACCATAAGACCCGTAAGCTCACCATGAGCACCCGCATATGGATTAAGTGTGAATTCTGCAAGACCTGCAAGTTCCGATAACATTCTCTGCAGATTCCAATACAACTCAAGGGCTCCCTGAACCGATGCTTCATCCTGTAAGGGATGGAGATTGAATGAAGGAAGCGAGGCAAGCTCCTCATTGATTTTCGGATTGTATTTCATTGTGCAGCTGCCAAGAGGATAAAATCCCGTATCTACACCGAAATTCTTATTCGAAAGGTTTGTGAAGTGGCGAACCACGTCAAGTTCGCTTACCTCCGGGAGTTCTGCCGGCTCTTTGCGAAGAAGATCTGCCGGTATCTCTGAGATACCATTGGTTCCGAATTTATCGGAGGGAAGTGAATAGCCTTTACGGTCATCACGTGATAATTCAAATATCAGTTTATCGTAAGTCTTCATATCGCCAGAACTTTATTCCACCATTAGTTTTACCAACTCATCAATCTCTTCTTTGGTCCGGTTTTCTGTCACAGCAAACATAACCTTCCCTTTTTCAATTATTATGCCACCCATGATACCTTTATCAAGAAGGCGTTTGTTGATGACTTCCAGATCAAGTTCGGTAGTCATGACAAATTCTTTCAGGAAAGGCTTGTCGAATGCCGGTTTGAAAAGTCCTGTTTTCAAGAGACTATCATAAAGATAATGAGCGCCATTGCATGATAGTACATTAACCTCTTTCAGACCCTCTTTACCAAGCAGAGAAAGATAGACCACTGCATAGAGAGCCATCAAACTTTGATTAGAACAGATGTTGCTGGTGGCCTTTTCACGGCGTATATGCTGTTCACGTGCCTGAAGTGTGAGAACAAACGCTCTCTTGCCGTCGGCATCTTTGGTTGCGCCTACTACGCGGCCGGGCATTTTACGAAGCATTCCTTTGTTGCATGCAATGAAACCGAGATAAGGACCGCCATATGAGAGAGGCATTCCTAATGACTGACCATCTCCACAAGCTATGTCAGCGCCCCACTCTTTCGGAGTGCGCAAAACGGCTAAAGTAGAAGGATCTGCATATACTGCCATGTATGCCTTATTATTATGGATGGTATCGGCAAGACCTTCGTAATTCTCAATGATGCCATACTTATTAGGCGTCGGTACGATTACACCTGCTACATCGCCCTTAGATAATTCCACGGCAATTTTGTCAAGATCTGTCACACCGTCTTTTTCGTCAGTGACAGTCACGTCAACTCCGTGGAATTTTGCATAAGTCTTCACAACGTTTACTACTCTTTCAGGGAGAGTGGCCGACAAGAGAACACGGTTTTTCTTTTTGGCTGAAGCTACCATCATAAACATTACCTCGGCCGCCGCAGTAGCTCCATCATACATGGAGGCATTGGAGGCTTCCATACCGGTAAGCTCACATATCATGCTCTGGTACTCAAAAATATACTGAAGTGTACCTTGTGAAATTTCCGGCTGATAGGGAGTATAGGCAGTATAAAATTCACTTCTTGATAGCAAGTGAGCTATAGTTGAAGGAGAATAATGGTCGTATGCGCCACCACCTGCAAAAATAGTAAGTTTTTTATTTTTCTTTCCGAGTTCATCGAAATGACGGCGAAGTTCAACTTCTGACATGCTTTCAGGGATGTCATACTCTCCTTTGAATATCACTTCAGGAGGAACATCGCTATAGAGATCGTCCATGTTTTCAATGCCGATTACCTCAAGCATCTGACGCACGTCTTCATCTGTATGTGGAATAAATTTATCAGACATTTCTTTAATGATGTAGGTGAAAAAACACAAATAGCTGCCAAGATCAATCTATTATTCTTTCTCGATAGAGAGGATGAGTACCTTCCGACCTGTCAGAAAATCAATCATTGGCAACTATTTATTGTATTATGTCAATTTAAAGATACGAGGACACTTCTTACTCCTCGCAGATCTTTGCGTAAGCGGCAGCATCGAGAAGATTCTCAACCTCTGAAGGATCAGAAACTTTCACTTTCATGATCCATGCGCCGTAAGCATCCTGATTGATGAGTTCGGGCTCATCTTCAAGAGCTTCGTTGATTTCGATTACCTCACCGCTTACTGGAGATACGAGGTCGCTGGCTGCTTTCACTGACTCTACAGCACCGAAATCTTCACCTTGAGTTACTTCATCGCCAACCTCAGGCATATCAACATATACGATGTTGCCGAGAGCGTGCTGAGCATAATCTGTGATACCTACAGTTGCAACGTCTCCTTCGAGTTTTACCCACTCATGTGAATCCGCATAGCGGAGTTCTTCCAAAATCTTGCTCATATCAATTATTTTTTATAGTTTTTATCATAAAAGCGTTTCTTTACAACAGTGCCGGGGAAAGTCTTTTTACGTATTCTAACTTCCACCTTCGTGCCAAGCTTGTCGTAAGGCTTGTCAATCATTGCCATGGCTACGCTTTTGCCTGTAGAAATAGAACGGTAGCCTGTTGTGATTTCACCAACTTTCTGCCCGTCAACCTCCACCGGATAACCGTGACGAGGAATAGCGTTTCCTTCGAGCTCTATGCCGACTATACGACGTTTTACACCTTCGGCTTTCTGTTTTGCCAATGCCTCTTTTCCGATGAATTCGGGTTTATCAAGTTTGACAAACATGCTTAGGCTGGCCTCGATAGGTGTAATGTCAGCGCTGAGTTCGTCGCCATAAAGAGGAAGACCTACTTCGAAACGGAGAGTATCGCGGCAACCGAGTCCACAAGGCTGAACACCGTTGTCCATGAGCTTATCCCAAACCTTACGGATATAGTCATGACTGCCATAGATTTCGAAGCCATCTTCACCTGTATAACCTGTTCGGCTGACGATAACTTCTTCTCCGTCGATATTTACAGTCTTAAAGTTGTAGAAAGGAAGTTCTTTTACAGGAATATCCAACACTTTTTCTACGGTTTCCTCCGCCAAAGGACCCTGAACTGCTACTTCGCCATAATAGTCACTCTGATTTTCAATTTTTACATCGAAACCCTCGGCATTCTTTTTAATCCAATCTACATCCTTATCTATATTAGATGCATTGATCACGAGGAAATATTCATTGTCGTTAACCTTATAAACGAGGAGATCGTCGACTGTGCCACCATTTTCATAACACATCATGCCGTAGAAGATCTGACCATCGGGACCTCCGGTCACGTCATTGACGAAGATATGACTTACATATTTATAGGCATCGGGACCGGAAATTCTTACTTCGCCCATGTGGGAGACGTCAAAAACTCCTACAGCATTTCTTACAGCATTGTGTTCTTCAGTAATGCCCTTGTATTGGATCGGCATATCGAAGCCACCGAAAGGCGACATCAGAGCTCCAAGAGCAACGTGCCGGTCATGCAGACACGTTTTGATAAGTTTTTCTTCCATATTTTTATGGTTGGTCAGGTTGGTTTGTTGTTTCCGTTTGTGAGAAATTGAATATTGGTTGCAAAACGTCATCTTCAATACCCCATTTTCAGAATTATTTTATCCCAAAATTAACACAACGACAAATATCATCCAAATTTTTTTGCAAAAATATCGTGATTAATATAAAAAGAAATTTTTTTCACTCATTCATTCCGCCTGTTTTGTATTTTTAAAAATTTTATATTAACTTTGCAGACGTAATGAGGTCAGAATTGACCCACAAAGATTTCACTTAGCTTCAATCCATTTCATTTACCTAAGTCATTAGTTTGATTAAAGGATTCCATTAGAAAATGTATGGAATATGAAATTTCGATTGATTAATTCACCAATTTTTAGGAATCAACAACAGGCACATTGTGCTGAGTATCCTCTCTTCATTAATAATTGAAGTTGAGATGATTACGAAGATTTCATCAGTTGATATTTTCTATAATAAGGTAAGTAGGGAAATATTATGCTGTGAAGTGACTGTTGCAGAAAAGTCAAAACATCGAATCACGCGTCCTGCACAGTGCCTAAAATAATTACATAATCCCCTTTATGTTTCATTTAAACGATCTATCTGATATGGATGATGCCCAGCTTCAGCAGGCAGCTGAAACTATGGGCATTAAAAAGGCTTCGTCTCTTTCAAAAGAAGAGATTGTGAACCAGATCCTTGATCTTCAGGCTGAACAGAAGGCTAAGGATTTTGTTTCCAAGTCTTCTGAAAAAAAGAAACCGGCAAAAACACAAAAGACAAAAAAACAGAAAAATCAGTCGCAGACTGTAGAAAATAAGGCTGTTGCAGATCCTGTACCTCCAGCTCCGGAAGATGACAATGATGATAATTACACTTCAGATTTGCCCCAACCCAAGAGAAGAGGCCGTAAGCCGAAAGCGGCTAAAGCTTTGGATAAAAAAGAGCCTGAAGATTTAAAAGAATCATCTGCTCCTGTAAATGAAGATGTAACTTCGAAAAAGAAAAAGGGTAGACAGAAAAAAGAAAACACAGAACAGGTTGATGCAATTATTGAGGTGAGCGACCCACAAGCTCCTACACCTCAGGAGTCCACCCAATCCGAAGAGGAGATAAAAGAACCGATAATTGAAACTGTCAACCTTCTTCCTTTGGATTCTGCTGTTGAAACTGTTCAAAAACCTTCTGAACCTGTTATAACACCTCAACCGGAAGAACGCCCAAAATTGAAGGTGTTTACTCCTCGTAACAAATCCAATCAGAGCGATACATCTTCTCTTACCTCATTCTTCCCTCCAACAAAAGGAAAAACATTTACTCCAAGAGGTCAGCATCAGAAAGAGCAGACCCCAGTAAAAGAAAAACCCTCTCCAATCGATCTTTTTGAGGAGGCTGCCGCTCTCCCCTCTCCTCAAGCTCAACCAATCGCTTTGAGAGATCCGGGAGCCACCTCCCAGCAACCTCTTACTAAACAGCAGAAGCAGCAGTTAAAAAAACAACAGCGCCTTATGCGCCAGCAGGGTCAACCTGTGCCAACTTCTTTGACTCCGGAATCACCTTACGATCTTCGCGGAATATTAACTGCATATGGTGTGCTTGAGGTTGTTCCAGAAGGATATGGCTTCCTCCGTTCAAGCGACTACAATTACTTGGCAAGCCCTGATGATATTTATGTAACACAGAATCAGATCAAAGAATACGGTCTTAAGACCGGTGACGTTGTGGAAGCATCTATCCGGCCGCCTAAAGAGGGAGATAAGTATTATCCTCTGGTTAAAGTCATATCAGTCAATGGTCTCGATCCGGAGAAAGTGCGTGATCGTGAACCGTTCGAGCACCTTGTGCCTCTTTTCCCTGATGAGAAATTTGACATCACTAAAGGTAATCATGCCAACATTTCCACACGCGTAGTTGATATGTTCGCGCCTATCGGCAAAGGTCAGCGAGCCTTGATTGTTGCTCCTCCTAAGACAGGTAAAACCATTCTTTTGAAAGATATAGCTAATGCCATATCCGACAACCATCCTGATACCTATATCATCATGCTCCTTATTGATGAGCGTCCTGAAGAGGTGACAGATATGGCCCGTAGCGTGAATGCTGAGGTGATAGCATCCACATTTGATGAGCCCGCGGAACGCCATGTGAAAATTGCAAATATAGTTCTCGAAAAAGCAAAGCGTCTTGTAGAAAGCGGTCATGATGTTGTAATCATGCTTGATTCAATCACCCGTCTTGCACGCGCATTCAATACAGTGTCCCCGGCTTCCGGCAAGATCCTTTCTGGTGGTGTTGATGCTAATGCACTTCAAAGACCCAAAAGATTCTTCGGAGCTGCCCGCAACATCGAAAATGGTGGCTCCCTGACAATCATTGCTACCGCTTTGACCGAGACATCGTCAAAAATGGATGAAGTGATTTTTGAAGAATTCAAAGGTACGGGCAATATGGAGCTTCAGCTTGACCGTAAGCTTTCAAATAAACGTATTTTCCCGGCAGTTGATATCATGGCGTCATCAACACGTAGAGATGATCTGCTTCTCCCTCAGGAGACACTCAACAGAATGTGGATACTCCGTAATTATCTTGCCGACATGAATTCTATAGAAGCTATGGAGTTCATTAAGAAGAGAATGGAAATGACGCGTAACAACGAGGAACTTCTTGTGACAATGGATAGATAAAAATCGGTGGTCATGGCGGATAAAACTAATGCGGCCAGAATCCTTGACCGTCATAAAATACAATATGAGTTGGTAGAATATCCGGTTGATCCTGATAATCTGGCTGCTGACCATGTGGCGGAAGAATTGGGTGAACCAATTGAACAAGTATTCAAGACTCTTGTTTTGCGTGGTGACAAAAATGGCATTTTTGTTTGCGTAATAGCGGGTAACCGCGAGGTTGATCTCAAGAAAGCAGCAAAAGTGTCAGGCAACAAGAAGGCAGAGATGATTGCTATGAAAGAGCTTCTACCTCTCACAGGCTATATTCGCGGTGGATGCACTTCTATTGGAATGAAGAAGCAATACCCTACTTTCATCAGTGAAGAGGCTCTGAATTTTCCGTTTATCTACGTGAGTGCCGGAAAACGAGGTCTTCAGCTTAAATTGTCACCGAAAGATCTTTTGACGGTTGCCAATGCACAAGCTGCAGATATTGCCACTTGAAACATGATTCAAAGGCATCATATGCATCAACCTTGTTGACTTAAGTTTTTTTGAATAATTATTTACAAGGGGAATTGGTTAATTCAAATTCCCCTTGCATTTTTTTGATGTAAAAGTAAGATTCACAAGCTTTGCATCTAATCTTAATACGATTGTTTTATGAATACATTTGGTAAACGTTTAACTCTCACAACTTTCGGAGAAAGTCATGGTCCTGCCATGGGAGGAGTGATCGATGGCTTCCCTGCCGGTTACAAAATAGATTTTGATTCATTATATAAGGAAATAGCCAAGCGTCGACCCGGTTCTTCTGCATTGGTGACAGCCAGAAACGAACAAGATGTGCCTGAATTTCTTTCCGGTATATCTCCTGAAGGTATTACCCTGGGTACTCCTATAGGCTTTATTGTTAGGAATTCCGATCATCATTCCAAAGACTATGATGAGATGGCACTAAAGTATCGTCCGAATCATGCAGACTACACTTATATCAAAAAATATGGAATCCGTGATGCCCGGGGTGGCGGAAGATCAAGTGCCCGAGAAACTGTTAATTGGGTTGTCGCCGGTGCTTTAGCAGCTCAATGGCTCTTATCAAAAGGAATAGAAATTCAAACCGCCCTTACACAGGTTGGACCAATTGAAGCAGCAGATATATTTGAGGATTTCATGAAACATCCAGAGAGAGCTTTAATTCTGGAGGTTGATTCGAGCCTTAAGTTAGCTATGGAACAGGAAGTTCTTACAGCAAAGAAGAATGGTGACAGTATTGGTGGTAAGGTAAGCACCGTCGTCACAGGCTTACCTGCCGGCTTGGGAGGACCGGTAGCCGATAAACTTCATGCTCGTTTAGGGGCTGCCATGCTCTCAATAAATGCCGTCAAGGGCTTTGAATATGGTTTAGGATTTAGATCAAGTTATTCAAGAGGAAGCGAAACTGCAGATATATTTCTTCCATCAGAAGATCCCGCTGAAGATTTGAAAACAGCTACTAATTTCAGCGGTGGTATTCAGGGTGGTATCTCAAATGGAATGCCGGTATTTTTTTCTGTTGCGTTCAAGCCTACCCCAACTTTGATGAAACCGCTGAAAACGGTTGACGTCAATGGAAAAGAAACAACTCTGAATCCTGCCGGTCGTCATGATCCTTGCGTTGCCGTGCGTGGTGTACACGTAGTTAAAGCAATGACAGCCCTTGTGATAGCTGATTGCTTATTGAGCTAAAATGGACTATCAGGCTTATATCAAGAGCATTTTCCCAGATTTCAAGGTTCAGAAGATATCTGTTAATGCCGGTTTTTCATGTCCAAATAGAGATGGCACTATTGGAAAGGGTGGTTGTATCTACTGCAGAAATGATTCGTTCACTCCCTCTTACTGTTTATCCGGAGAAAGTGTGACAAAGCAGTTGGAAGATGGGAAACGATTCTTTTCCCGAAAATATAAAGATATGAAATTCCTTGTGTATTTTCAATCATATACAAATACTTACGGGAAATCTTCAGCAAAAATCTTAGAATTATACAGGGAAGCTTTGAAATGCAAGGATATAGTAGGACTTGTGATTGGAACCAGACCAGACACTCTTCCTTCTGATGTGCTTGATTTCTTGGAGGAACAGAACCGCATTACTCCGGTTTTCTTAGAGATAGGAGCTGAAAGTTCGCATGATGATACTCTTGCTTTAATCAATAGAGGACATTCATGGCTGGATGTAGTAAACGCGGTCAATGAAGCGGCTTCACGCAAATTGCATTGTGGCCTTCATCTTATTGCTGGTTTACCAGGGGAAAATGAAGATATGATTCTGGAAACAGTTAGGCGTGCGTGTAATTTACCAATAGAAACATTGAAACTACATCATTTGCAGATATTAGTCGACACACCATTGCATAAGAAATGGATAAAAGGTGCAATCAAGATTAAATCATTTACTCTTGAAGAATATCTCGATTTATGTGTGAAGATAATCCAGATGGTTCCTGAACACATTGTCGTAGAACGTCTATTGGCTCAGAGCCCACCGGAATTGGTAGTTTCTCCTAAATGGGGATTGAAAAATTATCAATTCATGAATCTCTTGAAAAACAGATTGTCTCATTCACAAAACTAATAGAAAGGACAGG
>CAZUNU010000050.1:0-16586 GCA_964622105.1 uncultured Sangeribacter sp.
TTGGTGCTCCATATCTCCTTATGGTCAAGACCTCTGAATTGGATAACTTCTTTGCTAAAAATTCAATTCCGGATAATAAGACATCTTTCTATGCTGCCTACAGCTCTACCGTAGGGGGCTACAGATTTTCAAGTATGAGAAGCTACATTCTCGACCTTCTTGAAAAAGCCACTGTTTCAGATGAGGATGTTGAATTCTCTCTCGTACCCGTCAACATTACCGTCGAGAGTGCTTCGAGCACATCCTCGGCAAGTTATGTCACTAAGTGTGTGCCATATACAACCCAACCAACAATGACGCGTCTTGACACAAAGAAAGCGACTATAGTCTTCACATTCTCCTCCCAGATTGTAGACTGATTGTAGTTAAAATATTAGTCAAGTCCTGGTTCTTGTACTCTCATCAATTAATAAAATATTAATGAGCATGTTTATACATTCTCTGCTCTTCAGCCTCATCTCCTTCATAACCGGGGCCGACAGCATAGGCTCCGCCCCCAAGGCGGAGCTTCTTTTTGTTGGAGATGCAATGCAACATCAGGCCCAGCTCGACCGTGCCCTGGCATTAGGTGGCGGCAAACACTATGATTATTCCGATTGCTTCACATTGATTGCTCCTACGGTCACTGAGGCCGACTATGCTGTCTGCAATCTCGAAGTGCCTCTCGGGGGAGGACCGGACTATACAGGTTATCCTTGTTTCAGTGCTCCTGATTCTTATGCTGAAGCTCTGCGTGATGCCGGATTCGATCTGATGCTCACTGCCAATAATCATTGTCTCGACCGTCGTGATAAGGCAGCCCGACGTACACTTACAGCTCTTGATAATCTCGGTATAGACCATATAGGCACGTTTCATGACGCACTCCAGCGAGATTCTCTTGTGCCTTTTATAAAGGACATAAAAGGTTTTCGTGTCGGATTTCTTAATTATACTTATGGCACGAATGGAATTCCACCTCGTGAAGGTGTGGAGGTTGCCCTGATCGACCGTGATAAAATTGATAAGGAGATTAAACGCACAAGAGAAGCCGGAGCTGAGATACTGGTTGTGGCAATGCATTGGGGTATAGAATATGTGCTTCTCGAAAACGGTGTGCAACGTGAACTGGCCGAATTTTTGGTCGACCGGGGGGTGGATCTGATTATCGGGGGTCATCCTCATGTGATCCAGCCTATGAAGGTAGTCCGTAATGAAAAAGAAAATAAGGATGTGCTGATAGTGTATTCTTTGGGTAACTTCATCTCCAACATGAAGACGGCCGACACACGAGGAGGAGCATTGGTAAGAGCCACCATAACGAGAGACCATGATGGCAAAGCCCGCTTCAGTCATGCAGATTACGACACATTCTTTTCAGCCAAACCGGAAGGAGGGCGATCTAATTTCAAAGTTATTCCTTCCTGGATGTCGGAGCAGGTTCCCGCATCACAGAAATCCCATTGGCTCCTTTTCGACCGTGGAGCTCAGAAAATCTTTGAAAAGCATAATGTCAACGTTCCACGCAGGCACAAGTGATTCGATTTGTCTTTCCTGACTTCGTTGCTCCTTAAACCAACTTTCCTTGTAGTTGTTATAAAATTGAAGAATGATTAAAATCCACTCAAAATTCCACTGATGGATTGAGACATCCTTCTAACATAAAAATTTCAATAAGATTAATAATCTTAAGTAACAATTATATTATGGAAAAACAAAGAGAAGCCACTCTCGTGGCATATTTTGCACTCAAAGGGAAAGAAGTGACAGCCTCTACGGCTCAGGTTGCCTCCAAAATCGAAAAGCTTCTTCAGGAGAAGGGCATTGCGTTCGATCAGTTCGCTATTGTTCCGGTAGAGGAATATCCCTCTGATCCTGCTAACTTCGAGTTGGCCACAAAGGCTGAGAAAGACGCACATGCGCGTCCGGAACTTGTGGGTAAATATAGCGGCATGAAGGATGTGAAAGACATCTTCCTCGTTGTCCCTAACTGGTACAACACAATGCCTCAGGCTGTTTTCACCTTCCTTGACGAATACGATTTCTCAGAGAAAAGAATAGTTCCTGTAGTAGTTCATGCAGGCGACGGAGCAGACCATGTAGTAGGCGAACTCCGTAAGTTCGTTCACAAAGTATGGGTAATGCCGGCAGTAGAGATTTCCGACAAAGAACTCGCTTCTTGTGATGCCGAAATAGCTAAAGCTGTAGAAGAGATGCTTGAGGAATCCAAATCAAAATATTGATTCAATTCCTGCCGATGATCCTTTCCGGCGATCAGTGACATAATCAAAATAACTATGAGTCTCCGGTGCATATTGCCATGCACCGGAGACTCAATTTGTCTATTCGCTGTTTTTTCATTAACTTTGCAATGATTTTCAGGCAGGACGGCAGATCTCTTCCAAATCTGATTCCTCCCCTCCTTTCCACGGCTTCGGCCACTTTATTTTGAAACAAAGATAAACACGAATGATACAAGTTAACAATCTCGGAATCCAGTTTGGCAAACGCACTCTTTTTTCTGATGTGAATCTTACCTTCAACCGTGGTAACTGTTACGGAATCATCGGTGCTAATGGAGCAGGCAAATCTACCCTGATGCGAATCCTCTCCGGTCAGCTCTCTCCCACTCACGGCACAGTGACTTTCGGACCCGGTGAACGCCTTTCCGTATTGAGTCAGGACCACTTTGAGTTTGACGAGTGCACAGTAATCGAAACCGTGCTGAGAGGCCACACTGTGCTTTGGGATATCATGCAGCAAAAAGATGCCATCTATGCAAAACCCGATTTTTCGGATGAAGACGGCATAAAGGCTGCAGAACTCGAAGAGAAGTTTGCAGAACTTGAAGGCTGGAACGCCGAAAGCGATGCCGCGGCTTTGCTAAGCGGACTTGGCATTAAGGAAGACCGTCACTACATGCTCATGAAGGATATGAGTGCAAATGAGAAAGTCCGCGTGCTTCTTGCAAAGGCCCTCTTCGGCAATCCCGATAACCTCCTCCTTGACGAGCCTACCAACGACCTTGACCTGGAGACCGTGAGCTGGCTTGAAAATTATCTCGCCAATTTCGAGAATACCGTGCTTGTAGTGAGCCACGACCGTCACTTCCTCGATGCAGTCAGCACCCATACACTCGACATAGATTATAACAAGATCTCCCTCTTTGCCGGCAACTATAGCTTCTGGTATCAATCCTCACAGCTTGCTCTCCGTCAACAACAGATGGCTAATAAGAAAGCTGAGGAGAAGCGTAAAGAACTTCTTGAATTCATTCAGCGGTTCAGCGCGAATGTTTCAAAAAGCAAACAGACCACCAGCCGTAAGAAAATGCTGGAGAAACTCAATGTTGAGGAAATCAAGCCCTCATCCCGCCGTTATCCGGGCATTATCTTCACTCCTAATCGCGAAGTTGGCAACAAGATTCTGGAAGTAAAGGGACTTAAGGCTTCTGTGGATGGCGAGGTGCTCTTCAGCGATGTCAACTTCCAGGTTGAGAAGGGCGACAAAGTTGCTTTCCTAAGCCGCGATCCACGCGCCATGACGGCATTATTCGAGATCATCAACGGCAACCGTAAAGCTGATGAGGGCTCCTACGAATGGGGTCAGACCATCACGTCGGCTTACCTTCCACTCGACAACAGTTCCTTTTTCAACACGGACCTGAACCTTGTGGATTGGCTCTGCCAATATTCCAACGACTCCTCTGAAATATATCTAAAAGGGTTCCTTGGCAAAATGCTTTTCAGTGGTGAAGAGGTGCTCAAGAAAGCCAGCGTGCTTTCCGGTGGCGAAAAAATCCGTTGTATGATAGCCCGCATGATGCTCACAGCTGCCAACACTCTCGTGCTCGACTCTCCTACCAACCATCTCGACCTTGAGTCAATCCAGGCCTTCAATAATACGTTGCAGGCTTTCAAAGGCGTGATCATGATGGCCAGCCACGACCATGAATTCATCCAGACTGTATGCAACCGAATCATAGAGCTCACTCCTAATGGAATAATCGACAAACGCATGGATTACGACGACTATATAACAGACGATAAAGTGGCCGCAGCCAGAGAAAGATTATATCCAAAGAACTAACGTATTATAAAATTTGTTAATTAGGTATCCGCAGTCTGTCTGCAAATAACCTACAGTAAAGCAGTTGCCGGTAGATGCTGATTGAAAATCTCAGGGCAACTGCTTTCACTCTTTAAATTCTGAATCATTATGGTAAAACATGTAGTTACTTTCAAGTTCAAAGGCACTTCTGAAGAGCGCCGCAAATGTGCCAATGACTTTGCTGAAGCACTCCGCGCCCTCCCGGCTCAGATAGATGAGCTTAAATCCATAGAAGTCGGTATCAATGAAAATCCAGCGGAGACATGGGACCTTGTTCTAACGGCCACGGCAGATTCATTGGAAGATGTGGCGGTCTATTCTGCTCATCCCGCGCATGTGGCAGCCGTGTCAATTATTGCGCCTTATAAAGAGGCTCGGGCTTGTGTTGACTATATTATCTGAGAAAATCATGAGATATTCCGTTCCCGCTGTTCTCGCAATAATTGGTCTCGCATCATGCAGCCATAATGACGCGCCGGATCTGCAACCTGTAAAAGAAAAAACCTTTACAGGCGACAATCTAACGCTCTATTATAACGGGGAACTGATGCCAAACAAATCAATCACCATCTCGCAAGACGGCTCAAAGGCAACTGCAAAATTATTTGCCGAGTTTGATCTCTCACAGTTATCGGCATTCGGTCTCTCCGGATCGATTCCTGCTCCCGGTGTTTTTCCCGGTTCTCCCGAATCAACCCTTGAGCTTGATCTGAAAGCTGCGGATGAATATTGGAATTTCACCGGATCAGGTTCCGACACATATTGCAACTATAACTACAAGGGATATTTCAATAATGAGAGAATGGCACTCTTCCTCTCAGATGTGAAACTGAAAACTCCGGCCATTTCCCCGGCCGTATGGAAACCGGCTCCTATCAAGCAGACCGATGGAGTTTATTCCTCCCTCCCTTTCTTCATCAACTGGGAATATGATCCTCTTCCGGATATAGATTTTGATTTATCTCCTTATCTTGAAGCATTGACCACTATACCGGTTATTCCGGTTTATCACAACACCGCTTACATGTCGGTGAGTCAGGCATTGTCTCTCTTTCTTCAGACTGTGGCATTTTCAGACGATGGCAATTTGATCGTGTCATACGTTTCCTCTGTCGGTGGAGCTTCGCATCTGGCTCAGACATTGCCCAACAGATTCATGTATCTTCCGGTGTCGCAACAAAAGGTGAATCTTTATCTCAATCCTACAGCCCTCTTCGGGATGTTGCTTGTAGCCGGATCCACCGGTATGCCTGCGGATGATGTAAAGATTATCGGCAACGGTATATATCCCTCCGGGCATGTCACAGAAGTTGCACCCGGAGTAATGGAGTCGATCTTGAAATCTGAGATTGCAAAGAAAGCCGCTGCTTCCGCACTTAAAGTGATCCTTCCTCAACTTGCCAACGGGCTTCCTTTTGACATCTCGCTTAAGGAGGATCAAATGCACTTCTGCATAGACAATCCGACAGCTTTGGAGTTAGTTAAAGAGATTGTCACTCCTCTTCTTGCCGACAGCGAAGCGTTGAAAGCAATCGAAGCGTATATAGAAAGCAATGCTAATCTCAAACCATTACTGCCGTTGCTCAGCAAGGCGTTGCAGCTGTTGCCACAAGCTTTGGAAAAAACCAACAAACTGGAAATCGGTCTGGCTTTCGTTCCTTACAAAAGTTGAACGCAGCCTGGCATATTACAAAATATCGGATACGTACAATATAATATAAAGTATCTTGGCAATATATTACGACCAAGTAACATAAACCGGAAGTTTCAATTGATTGAATTATGTCAATTGAAACTTCCGGTTTAATAATTTTCGGAATTTTCCGACTGTAATAATTAATTAATATAGGGGTACCTCCCTGTCGAGTCTTCGTGCCACTATACTGCTGTATTCACTCGTGTTGGGCACGGAAAGCCGACGCCTTACGAAAATTACAAACACGATGCTTTTGCTATTTAGAGTACAAACGCTGTACACTTCAACCGTTTTTTATTGATCCAATTAACGGCCTTATTTCAGAAAGAGCTCTGTCAGTTCCACCGCTTTATTGAAAGCAGTAGGCTGACCTTTCACTGTCACGAATGTATGGATCGCACCGGGGAATTCTATTCTATCTACTTTGTTGCCTAATTTCTTGAGTCGCCCTGCAAAGTCATTACCCTGATCTGAGAGGATATCTCTTTCCGCCGCTATCATCAGTATTGGAGGAAGCATCTTGAGCGAAGCATCTGAAGCATGAGCTGGAGAGAACTGCGGGTTATTAGCAAGCGCAGCCAGCTGATTCGGGCCTCCGGCATAAGATTCGCTGAAGGCTTCCATCAAGCGGCCATCGAGCCCGTAACCTCGTGAGTATTTCTTCCATGAATCTGAGTTATCTTTATAATTTTTGACAACCGGATAAATCAGTACGATCGATTTGAGTTTTGCCGGAAGATCCTTTCGTTCTGCAAACGCCAAGGCCGCAGCAAGGGCAAGATTGCCCCCGGCGCTATCCCCTCCTATACTAACCAGATCCGGTTTGGAGCCCCATTCAGCCGCATGTGACATGGCATACTCAATACTTCCTTCGCAATCATTAAGTCCTTCAGGGAAGGCGTGCTCGGGTGCAAGTCTGTAATCCACGGCCAAAACCATCACCTTTCCGGTAGCTGCAAGTGCATCGCAGAAAGCGGCACAACTTTCAAGCCCTCCGATTGTCCATCCTCCGCCATGAAAATACACCAGCAATGGCAATGCAGTCTGGTTTTTGCCCGCCGGTTTATATAGCCGCATTGATATGCCACGGGCACTTCCATCCCCTTTTATATCCTTGCGCACCACCCCTTTTGCAACATCGGAGGGAGTGTTACGGGAATTTCGTAAAGCCGACAACTCACCACCTACTCCCCTCATGGCATGATATATAGCATCGGCCTGATGATCCTGCAACCCGTCAGCCATTTCATCAATGAGATCATCTGCCTCATTGAGCATTTTGTTATGATCAGCTGCGGTGGGATAATTCATTACCGGTATACCCGGACCTGCATTGGCGGGAACCGCACAGGATGCGAACAATAAGGCGGCAAATGCCAATTTCAAAATCTTTTTCATAATTATAATATTTCTTTTCCCCATTATCCCTCTTTCTCCATCAATTCAAGCAACCTGAACTCTACCTCATCTATTTCAGCAATGATATCCTCCATACGTTTACCGGCTGCGGTAATTTCTTCCACACTCATTAGCCCCGACGACATGTCTTGTTCAAGTTGCGTTTTCTCCGTCTCCAGTTCCTCTACTTTTAAAGTCAATTCCTCAAGCTCCCTTTTCTCCTTGAACGACAATTTCTGCTTACGCTCCTGCTGTGGTTTAGTATTTGAGGAAGGTTTGCTTTGTTGAGCTGCTGCCTCTAATGCTCTTTGCTCTTTGGCCTCCTCCTGAACGCAGTGCCGATACGTCGAATAATCTCCCGGGAAATCTTTTATCTCTCCATTTCCTTTGAATACGAAAAGATGGTCAACGATTCTATCAAGGAAGAATCTATCGTGACTGACCACAATTACGCATCCCTTGAAGTTGGCAAGGTAATCCTCAAGCACTGTAAGAGTCAGGATGTCGAGGTCGTTGGTTGGCTCGTCAAGAATCAGGAAGTTGGGACTTTTCATAAGCACTGTGGCGAGATAAAGCCGCCTGCGTTCTCCCCCGCTGAGCTTATAGATAAACTTTTGCTGAGTATCCGGCGTGAACAGGAAGCGAGACAGGAACTGTGAAGCCGAGAGCCTTGTCTTTTCATCGATCCTCACCTCTTCCGCTATCTCTCTTACAGCATCGATCACCTTTTTCTTCTCGTCAAATCCTGTCATTCCATCCTGACTATAGTAACCCCATTTCACGGTTTCCCCGATATCGAAATTACCGCTGTCCGGCTTTAGTTCGCCCAAGAGAAGTTTTATGAATGTTGACTTCCCGACTCCATTATCACCGACTATACCTACCTTTTCATAACGTGCGAAAGTGTAGTTCCATTTGTCTAGAATCTTTATATCTCCAAACGATTTTGACACATCGTGGGCTTCGAAAATCTTCGAACCGATATAGGAAGAACCCGCTCCGAGGTTCAGCTCCCTGCTTGACAGGTTGATCTTACTCTTGGCCTCAAGCTGGTGAAAATTGTCGATCCTGTATTTTGCTTTAGATCCTCGTGCCTGAGGTTGACGGCGCATCCAGTCGAGTTCGGTTCTCAACAGATTCTTAACTTTTGCCAGCTCGGCATTCATGGCATCATATCGCTCCTGGCGCTTCTCCAGATAATAATCATAGTTGCCGTCATAACTGAAAACGCTTTCACGGTCAATCTCAATTATCTTGTTGCAGACTTTATCCAGGAAATAGCGGTCGTGAGTCACCATGAGCAATGTTATCCTCTGGCGCGTAAGATAATTTTCAAGCCATTCCACCATCTCTATGTCAAGATGGTTTGTGGGCTCATCAAGAATCAGTAAATCCGGTTCCGACAGAAGCACCTTCGCGAGTGCCGCACGTTTCACCTGTCCGCCCGACATAGTGCCCATCTTCTGACTGAGATCCGTCAACCGGAATTGGCACAACATCTGCTTAGCCCTGTCGGCACAGGTGTAATCATCAGCCCGGATGGGAGCCGGTGTTGCATAAGCAAGCACCGTCTCCTCCGGATCAAATGGTGGTTGTTGTGGTAAGTAGCCTACCCGCAGATCATTTCGGAATACCACATTACCGCTGTCATAATCCTCTACTCCGGCTATGATATTCAAAAACGTAGTCTTTCCGGCTCCGTTGGCTGCTATGAGGCCAATTTTGTCGCCTTGATATATGCCGATGGTCACATCAGCAAAGAGCATCCGGTCGCCATAAGACTTCGTCAGCTTTTCGATCTGCAGATAACTTACCATATTTTTCTATTCTATTTAAAGGATCAAACAGCTGCTACAGCTTCGATCTCAACAAGAGCCTGCTTCGGAAGTTCTTTCACAGCGAATGCTGCACGAGCAGGATAAACAGCATTAAAGTATTTGGCATATACTTCATTCATAGCTCCGAAAAGGCTCATATCTGCCAGAAGGACGGTGGTCTTAACCACATTGTCGAGTGTAGCACCGGCCTCAGCCAAAATAGCCTTGATATTCTCAATGCTCTGGGCTGTCTGTGCCTTGATGTCATCGGGCATAACGCCTGTTTCAGCATTAATGGGTAGCTGACCTGACACAAAGATAAGATTTCCGGTCTGCACAGCCTGACTATAGGGGCCGATAGCACCGGGAGCTGCTTTTGAATTAAGTTCTTTTTTCATAATGTATTTAATCTAATAAGTATGGAAACTTAAAGTGGTTTTTGATTTTCCTTTTTTTGATAGTGCAAAAATAGCTAAAATCTTTAACCCGTGCAAACCTTCATTGATAAGTGAGTTTTTACATCCTTTGTGTGAATTGAGTTTCAACTTCGGTAAAATGAGATTATAGATCGGCATAAATTGAATTCGCGAATCCCACCTAAGTGAGATCCGCGAATTGAAATATAAATAAGTGACAAAACTCCTTTTTAAAATTCAATAGGAAATGCTAAGCTTATTGAAATCAATAAGTCATTTTGGGTTCAAGCTCCTTGGCCTGTTCCACCATCTTTGCTATCTCAGCCTCAGAAGGCACCCGGTTGCAAAGGTTTTTCACTTCGTTCACCTCAACGCATTTGGCGTGGAGATTGGCTGGAACACGGTGGCGAAGTTCTTTAACGGTGTCAACTCCGGCTGCCTCGAGCAATTCTGCAAACTGGCCGGCAATGCCCTTGATGCGGAAAAGATCTGCGTGATTTGCCCACTTGAGAATAAGTTTCTCGGAAATGCCTGTTTCCTCAGCAAGCTTCTCGCGTCCTTTTTTTGAAGCTGCCTTTTCCAAAAGGTCGTCTGTGGTTTTGACTCCGACGGCAATAAGCTTTTCAGCGTAAGCATTGCCGATACCCTCGATTTCATCGATTTTATATGCCATAGTATCAGATATTAGTTCAATCTGTAGTCAGACTGAAATTATTACAATGGGTTGATTTATTGTTTACAATGTAACAACAATCTTTCTGATATTGTTCTAAACAATCCATCTTTAAAATACAAAATCCATCAAATAATTTTTTAATCGGATATAAGAAAATGATCAGCCCACACAAGAAACATAAGCATATCTAAGAAACCACAAAAACCTACCTCTGCGGAAACCGGAAATTCACTCACGAAAGAACCCTGAATCTCTGCTAAAGATAAGATACATTCTCCATTCAATCTGGATTATTCTCAGGCTTTAATCTATTACATATCTTACCAATTGATATTTTTTTCAAAAAAATTCACATTTTTATTAATTTTGTAAACCTTTTCAGATGAAACTGTGTCTTTTGAGAAAATTATGGATACCACTCTACAATATAAAATGACAATTTGCATTGGTTATCCCTAAGATTATCGCCTTGAGATGAGTATCGATTTCAAAAAACTGATTCGACGTCTCGCCAAAGGGGATGCCAAAGCTTACAAAGAACTGTTTGAACGGTTCTTTGAGCGTTGTTATGCTCTTGCGTTAACCTACGTGATTGATCCCGATGTGGCCGGTGATATAGTGCAGGAGGTATTCATTTCTATTTACGACCATGCGGAACGCCTGAAAGAAATCGAAAATCTTCCGGGCTATCTTGCTGCGGCGGTACGAAACCGTTGCCTGAACTATCTACGTGACCTTGACCTTGAAGACCGTAACCTTCACCTTTATTATGAATATCTGATCTCATATCCTATTGATGAAGAAAATGATGAGCTGAAAGACCTCATCGCAAGGCTTGAACAAGAATATCCCTCGCTTCCCCAAAGTTGCCGCATAATATGCGAAATGCGTTTTCAACGTGGCATGAAGATCAAGGATATTGCCACTGAACTTGGTCTTGCCATAAGCACAGTAAAAGTGCAGCTTCATCGTGCCGTCATAAAAATTAAAAGCAATTTGGAAAATTTTTAATTTTTATTTTAAAATATGTAAACCTTTTCTCTTTTCTTCGTGTCCTTAAGGCAAAACCGATTTTCTATGGAAGTGAAACTACTCTATAAAAAGATCGAGGGTGACCTGACATCTGAGGAAGAGAAATTGGTGGACGAATGGCTTAATGCTTCGCCTCAACATCTCGCCTATTTTGAACGCCTGAAATCTCACTACTACGAAAGGAATGATTTCGTTCCTCTCGAAGAGACTATAAGCAATTATCGGAAAAGCTACGAAAACAGAGTGGCTGAAAAATTCCGGAGAAAAAGATGGAGAAGCTATACGGCAATTGTGCTTGCCGCGTGCCTTATGATCCTTCTAAGTGTGGGGGCAATTATAATTTACAAACCTACCGAATCCCTGACTCCGGAGCCTACCGTAACCGCACAAAATGATGTTCCTGTTCAAGTGGAAGTGTTTGATACGGTGCCGGTATATACTGAAAAGAAGACCAACGGTAAAGTGGTGCTCGCAGTAGGGAACAACGACAAGTATGGTCTTACTGATATTTCAGACCGACTCATTGACAATGTGGATTACGATGCCAAGAACAAAACAGTGACTTATTCGCATGTTGCAAACTCCCTACCCGCCGTGATGCACAAATTATCTACAGCGGCCGGTGCGGAACTCTGCTTACGCATGGAAGATGGCACAACAGTATGGCTCAATTCAAATACTACAATTGAATATCCAAGCTATTTTGCCGATGACATTCGCCGCATAAAACTAAAGGGAGAGGCTTATTTTGAAGTGCAATCAGATTCCCTACGGCCCTTCATTGTAAATACCGGCGACATGGATGTGAGAGTTTATGGCACTCAGTTCAATGTTAATACCCGTCGCCATGATATAGTAACCACTACCCTTGTAGAAGGCTCAGTGGCAATGATTCCCACAGCCTCAGATAAAGAAATCTTCCTTACACCCGGAGAGACAGGCAAATTCAATGACAAGACCGGAAAGATCAATGTTACTGACGATGACATAGATCTCTATATAGGCTGGCGCAAAGGTGCTTATCATTTCGCTGATACTTCTCTTGAGGATCTTTTTGATGAAATTTCGGGATGGTATGGCATCGAAGTGACGTTTGACAACCAATCGCTTTGCAATGAGAAATTCAGTGGCATCATTTCACGCTCCATGCCACTCATGGATCTGATGAATATTCTCAGCCAGACCAATTATGTAGATTTTGCTTATAACAATAAACACCTTATTATTAAGGCCAAAGAAAAACTCTGATAATAAATCCTAACTAACATAAGTTGCATGAAACACTTTCTTATCATGACTCTGTTTGCAATATTTTCTTTGCAGACAGCAATCTTCGCGGACAATTCCTCGGGGGCAAATGCCATCCTGGATCTTCCGAACACAGAGATGTCGATAGAACAACTTTTCAAGACTATCCACCAACAGACAGGTATGTCAGTGATTTATAATGTCAAGGACGTACGCTTCTTGAAAAAGGTGAAAGTATCTATTCCTCATCCAACCGTGAAACAAGCACTGGATGAAGTGCTCAATCCCAAACACGTGAGTTATGTGATAGATAAGAATTCTATCATCATCAAGCAGATTACTACTCCTGTTACCGGCACGGTACGCGATAAGCTTACCGGTGAACCTCTTATAGGTGCCTCCATATTCGACAAGAACAGTGCCACGGGAGTTGTTTCTGACGTCGAAGGCGAATTTACCATTTATGCTAAAAAGGGCTCTACCCTGACCGTTTCCTATCTTGGTTACAAACCTATGCAGCATAAAGTAGGTGATTCAGAAACCATCAACTTCGACATGACTCCTGATACAAAGACTTTTGACGAAGTGGTTGTAACAGGTTATAAAGTCATCGACAAACGTGCCTCTACCAGCGCCATCACTTCTATCAAGGCTGAAGATGTAATCCGTCCCGATGCACTCAGCATCGACCAGATGCTTGAAGGTCAGGTGCCTGACTTGATGTTCATGTCAAACTCCGGCGAATCCGGCGCTGCTCCGAAGATCCGTATCCGTGGCACATCATCCATTATCGGTAACCGTGAACCGCTGTGGGTTGTTGACGGCATCGTGGTAAAAGACCCAGTGCCCATCTCTCCTGACGAACTAAACGACCCTGACTATGTAAACCGTCTCGGCAATGCAATCTCCGGTCTTAATCCTCAGGATATCGAACGTCTTGACGTGCTTAAGGATGCCTCCGCTACGGCACTTTATGGAACTAAGGCTGCCAACGGTGTGATTGTAATTACCACTAAACGCGGTAAAGAGGGTCCGGCCACAATTCGATATACCAACTCTTTCACTTGGAAATCGCGTCCCCGCTATTCCGACCGCTCGGTTGATGTGCTCAATTCCAAAGAACGCATCGCTCTTTCAAAACAGCTTTTTTCTGATCATTACGTCTATAGCTACAGTAATACCCTCGTTGGTTTTGAATATCTTGCCAATGAACTTTATGGTGGTCGCATAACTCAAGATCAGTTCAACAGTCAGCTCAGCTGGTTTGAGACTGTCAATACCGACTGGTTTAACCTCCTCACAAGAGACAGCTTCTCCCAGCAACATACACTCACCGTCAGCGGTGGCTCACAGAAGACATCATATTATGCTTCTATCGGATTTACCGACGACAACGATGTAGTAAAGTATAACAATAACAAACGATATAACGCCATGGTTAACCTTGACGTTAATTTCGCAAGCTGGCTCACCGCTACTTTCGGTCTTAATGGCTCAGTCTCCGACCGTAAATACTATCAGTCATCAATTTCACCTTTGCAATATGCCTATCGCGCCAGCCGAGTAATACCGGCTTATAATGAGGATGGCTCTCTTTACTATTATGACCAAAAAGAATATCAGGGCCTTTCCTATCGTTACAATATCCTCAATGAACTTGAGCACAGTGGCGTAGATCAAAATGGTACGAGCGTCTCATTCAACACTAACTTCCGATTCATTATCACTGATTGGCTCACTGCCAATGCAATCTTCTCTTACTCCGCATCTAACACCGGCATCAACAGTCTATGGGGACCCGAAACTTATTATGCCGCAAAATTGCGTAGGGCTGAACTGGGAGAAACACCTCCAACTGACAGCGCAATGCCTCAGGGAGGTGAACTCTCAGTGAATAATACCAATCTGAGAAGCTGGACAGCACGTGTTCAGCTCGACTGGAACAATTATTTCCACGATGTCCACAACTTCAGTGGAGGTATCGGTGTTGAGGCAAGTTCTGATTCCTATAAAGGTTACGCCAATACCACTCGTGGTTATTTCCCTGACCGAGGAATGAGTTTTGCAGAGGGTATTGATATATCTAAATATACTAATTATGGTTCATGGCTCGCATCAAATACACCTTACCTCACCAATAGCAAACAGAATGTTCTCTCAGCCTATATCACCGCCAGCTATAATTGGCGCCGTCTCATATTCCTGAATGCTAATGCCCGTGTAGATGGTTCCAACAGCTTTGGCGACCGTGCCAACGACAAGCTTCTCCCCATCTGGTCTGTTTCTGCATCTTTCGATGCAGCGCAGCTCGATTTCCTTCGTGAACTCACCTGGCTCGATTATTTTTCTGTAAAAGGCAGCTACGGTTATCAGGGAAATATGCTCTCCAACCAATCTCCGGTTATGATTATACGCAAGGGTTCTTACAATGATTTCTATGGTGAGTATATGTCGACTGTAGAACGTAACCCTAACCCGGATCTCCGTTGGGAGAAAACCACAAGCTACAACCTCGGTTTGGAATGGGGCTTTTTCAACCGTGCTCTTCAGTTTGACGCATCTTTCTATTGGAAACACACCAAAGATGCCTTCATGACCAAGACAGTATCTACCGTCAACGGTTACGAAAGCTACATCGTAAACGGTGGTGACATAGATAATATCGGTTATTCTTTCGGTATCACCGGACGTATCATTAATACCAGCGACTGGCATTGGAGCGTATCGACCAACTTCTCACGTGCCGTGAACATGATCAAATCTCTTCCCGCAGGAGAATCATATGAACTAAACGACTTCCTCAATGGTACAGCTATTGTAAAGGGTCAGCCTGTAGGTACTTTCTTCTCTTACAAATTCCTTGGTCTGAGCCCGGTCGACAGTGGTCCGATGTTTGACGACTGGGTTGACCATGCTGAAGACCTCAAAGGCCTGAGCAAGTATGATACCTTCACAAGTGTGCTTTCAGCAAGCGGTTCACGCGAACCAATAATGTCTGGTAACTTGTCTACCATACTTCGTTGGAAAAACCTCCGCATGAATGCCAATTTCGTTTATAGTCTCGGAGCCAAGACACGTCTTTTCGGTATGTTTGGAGCAGGAACAGAAAGCGACGGAGTATTCACCAAGAGAGGTGAAATCAAATCTGAAAATAACCTCAGCCGCGATTATCTTAAACGTTGGCAGAAGCCCGGTGATGAGCTCAATACCAATATCCCCGCAATCATCGGTCAGCTTCACGATAGCTACTTCAAATACCTCAACCACTGGTCGGAATACATGGATGGGGTCCAGACAATAGCAAGTTCTTACTGGGATATGTTTGACTATTCCGACGCCCGGGTTGTCAGCTCTGACTATCTCAAGCTTAATACCCTCAGCCTTTCTTACGACTTCCCGAGCAAACTGCTCAACTGCTGGGGTTGCAAAAGATTAGAACTGACCGTGACCGGTACGAATCTCTTTACTATCTGCGATCGCAAATTGAAAGGCCAGACTCCTTCACAGGGTGGCTTCACTACAATTCAACTCTCAGACCGTCCGGGTTTCTCATTCGGTCTTAACATCTCTTTCTAAGCTACAAATTATGAAACAGATCATAAATAAATTTATTTATAGCGCCGCTATCCTTCTCACCGGATTGACGGCAACTTCTTGTAACGACTTCCTGAAAGAATATTCTCAGGATCTCGCTAAAGTTAACTCATGGGAAGACCTTGATGAGGTTCTTCTCGGTGAAGGATATCTTCATACAGGAAGATATTACGATACCGGCAACAGCTATGTTGCTGCAGAACGCGATGACAATTTCGATATACTTCATTTTATGAGTGATGAAATTAGGATGGGCGACGATCCATACAATCTAAAGGAGTATTACGACGATATGTTCTCTTTCTTCACATGGCAACGTGAAACAGGAATAGATACTGAATTGCGTTATGTCGGAGGTGATGATGTATACTTCAACTCTCCATACAAAAGAATCAATATCTGCAATATGGTAATCTCTCTTATTGATGAGCAACCATCTGATTCCGAAACTGATGATATGAACAAGCGCCGTGTGAAGGGTGAAGCATATTTCTTGCGTGCAATATACTACTTCACCCTCGCCAATCTCTATTGCGAGCCTTACAATCCGGCCACTGCTGCCACTGCCAAAGGAATGCCTTTGAAATTCACTGAAGTAATAGAAGACAAGGAATTTGAGC
>CAZUNU010000051.1:0-16440 GCA_964622105.1 uncultured Sangeribacter sp.
AGTTGAAGTTTCCACCGTATCCGGCTTTCGGATATTTACGACACCAATATTTAAGCTTGCCAACAAAGTCATTGCCATTCATTAGTGCATCTGCTATGGCAATAGAACATACGGTATCATCAGTGAATCGACTCTGGTCTGTAAACAGTTTAAAATCTAATCTTTTTGTCGAACAAAATTCATAACAAGAGCCAATAATATCTCCGCAGATAGCTCCAATCAGTACTAATGAACGCTTATTCTTTAGCCCTTTGTCGGTAGGGTTAAGGGTGTCGAGAATAAGATTATTTATTGGATTTTTCTGATCAGCAAGTATCTTCAATGTCTTTTCATCTCTTTTCCCATCGAAGAATTTCATTAACACTTTATTGAAAACCGACCCAGGTTTGACCACATCAAAGAGCGTCATGCAGGAATGGAGTTTTAGAGTATCAATAGATCCGAATACCTCAGTAGGGTTATCAATCTTTAATTCGAGTAATGTGGAGCTGATTTCCTGCAACCTCTTGCCAAGCAAAGGATGCCTAAGATATTCCTTTGCCTCCTCTGCCCCTGCAATAGAAAAGAAAATCGATGTCATTGAGAGTCCGAGTCCCTTAATCTGAGGAAAGACGAACCACATCCAATGAGTTCTTTTCTTTCCTGATTTTATTTCGTCCAAAGCACGTTCAAAAACTCCATCTTGTGCTTTTATGAATCTTTCAAGCATATTTAAATGAATTATAATTAACTTAGATTGCTCTTGATTTAGCAAAGATTGCAGATAGGCATCAGCAGAACAAATCCTATGCCAGAAAATAACTTTCGTTTCATATGGTCGCCAAGATATTCAATGGCAACGTTTTCATCCAATCTATTCAAAACTCGAGGCGAAAACCTCGTCTCTTTAATTCATTATACTTTTCAAGATTAAAGGTAAATAGATTAGCTTCCTTTTTGGGGGTTGGCCATACGGTTTCATCCAGTTGGGTGAGGATATCGAGGTGTATCATCTTCTTGGCAAAATTCCTACGGTCAAACCTTATTCCTAACACTGCCTCGTAGAGCAGCTGGAGCTGCTTAATTGTAAATTTCTCAGGCAAGAGTTCATATCCGATTGGATGAAAATGAATCCGTTCGCGAAGTCGTGCAAGGGCATCACGTAAAATAACATCATGATCAAACGCAAGGTGAGGGATCTCGTCGAGGGAAAACCACTCTGCCTCCGTGGCATCATCGCCTCCCTTGACTTCAGAAATCTTTACCAATGCCAGATATGCAATGGTGATAACTCTTTCTCTGGGGTCACGACCCGGAGAGGAATATGTGTGTAGCTGTTCCATATAACTCGTGGAGAGTTGTGTTTCTTCCCTTAATTCCCGTAAGGCTCCCTCTTCGGCACTCTCATCGATTTTGACGAATCCACCCGGAAAGGCCCACCACCCGAGATACGGCTCGCCTCCACGTTTGACGAGCAGCACTTTCAACCTCTCGCCATCGAATCCGAAGATGACGCAATCGGTCGTTACCGCCGGATGGGGATACCTATAACAAAACTTATTTTCGTCCATGTCATATCATGTGTAAAAATTACACTGCAAAGTAAGTGCAAATTTTTTATATTGCCAAATTATGTTGTGTAAATTTTACGATAAAAAGAAAAAGGTGCTGGGAATTGTCTCCCGGCACCTTGCTATTGGATTAGATTTTTATATGTTCCGGCTTCGAGTGGAAGCCATGTGTTTTTAAGTAACTGATTTTATAATATCTGATTATGGCTTGTAATCCTTATTACTATTGATCCTAATTAGATGCATCCCTAATTATTAGCTTTGTAAGTTTAATTATTGGCAAGTCAAATCAGGTGATATGCGATGAAGAGGAATCGGATTGCTTCGTGAAATCCGGTTGACCTGTCACTTCGTGTAAGGAGTTTGCCGGATTTACTTTGTGAAATCCAGTTTGCCACTTACAATGTCTTCCGTCATACCTTCGTACGGAGCCTGAGAGATCACTTTCTCGTTGTTGATTCCCTCGTTCTTGGCAAAGAAGATGTCGCCGAATTCAGGCACTACATACTTGGGATAGGTCTCATATTTCATACGGCTCTCCTCCATCAAAGGTATATGCTCGTTCTGGTAGCAAACAGTGATCTCAGGATGCTCCTGTACCCATTTCGGGAAGAAGATCACTCCATGGAGTTTGTTCTGATCCGGCATGAAGTTGAGGCTTACATCAGTACCGGTAGGTTCTGTCCACGAAATCTTGTAAACGCCGTCTGCGAGCTTTACGATATCAGCTTTCTGATCGCGCACCCAACGTCCGCCTACCATTCCGCTGTGGATTCGGTAGTCTACCGTATTCTCGTTCTTTACATAAAGTTCGTATACCCAACCATTTGCATAGGTGTAAATAAAGTGTGATCCAATGAATTTATCCATAATTGTATTTTATTTAATTTCTAATTGTTTTTATTGAATTTTCATAAATAAAACGCCGGATCAGGCTTTATGGATTGTGCTCTATAGCTCAATTTATTGTTCTCTATAGCTCAATGAAAATGTGCTTTCCAGCTCACCCGGTCTAACCATCCTCATCTCATTCTGTATTACCCTCTCCCCCTCATTCAGTGCAATATACCTTATGCCTTGCTCGACATAGCCTTCTTCACATCGAATTAATCATACATGAGAGCTCAGTTCTTATTATGTGGTTCAGCCTCTTTGTTACGTGATTCGGATTTGTTACGTGTCTCGGAGGGTGTCTCGCCGAAATATTGGTGATAACGTCTGGAGAAATGCGAGAAATTCTTGAAGCCCACATTGTCCATTACCTTATATACAGGCCAATCGGTAGTAGAGAGGAGGTGGTGAGCTTCCCGTAGACGGCGGCGGATTATCCAGTTGCGGGGTGAGAGGTCGCTCAGTTTGCTGAAATCACGTTTGAAAGTAGCCACGCTTCGTCCCGTATAGTTGGCAAGATCTTCTACTGAAAGGTCGTATTTATAGTTATTCTCCAGGAATTCAAGTATATCGATTCGCCACTGGCTTGTAAAATCAAAAAGAGAAGCGTAGACCGACTGGTCAAGAAGCAACAGGAGGCGTATGGCTTCCAACACTTTAATTCTCAGCCAATGCTTTTCCGGGTATTCACTTTTCTCCCAATAAGGTCTGAAGGAGTCGAAGAGACTGGAGAGGAGCGAAGAACGATGAATGTGTATGTAGCTTTTACGGCTTCTTTCCACATTCTTTGGCATATCCCATTTGTGGAGAGTCTTATAGTAGTCAAAAAGGATTTGGCGTGGGAAAAACAGAAATATCGACAAGTGATGGTCAATTCCTTCAGCGGAATGGTTGATGAGGGTCATGCGATGGTCTTTACGCACAAACACACATTCGCCTTTGTTGATTGTTGCCACAGTTTCGCCGTCAATCAGAATTTCCAGAATGCCGGCTGCGACATAGACTAACGCATTCTCGCTGATATAGTAAGAACTTTCGCCATCCGAATCATTATAGAAGGTGGCAAAGACATCGTTTGTTTGTGGAGTTATAAGAGTTGACATCGGTATTCAGAATTTGTATGCCTTCTTTATGAGTATTAACAAGATATGCTCAGGGTGTGGCCGAAAATATCAATTGCGACAATTAACTCGATACACCACCCATACAAAGATAGTAATTATTTCTTCGGCAACCCCTCCGGAATAACCGAAATCTCATGGATATTTCATATATTTGCAGTTGCAGAGATTGTCTTATAACGCGACTCAGTGTAGTAAGGAGTATCTACAATTAATACAACCAAATTATCGGTACTTCCTTAGCAAGACAGTTTCATGGCAATAGTAGAGGATATCACAGCATAGCATATAATAATGGAAACAGCTAAAGATATAGAGGCAGCCTTGTTGAGCATGGCTGATGAAGAACAGGCCAGACAACTGCTGCGGTTTTTCAAAACTGCTCCCGGTGAATATGGCGACGGCGACGTATTCATTGGCCTTAAGAATCCGCAGGTGAGGATGGTAGTGAAGGATGCGTGGAAGCACACTCCGCTCCCGGAGGCCGTGAAGCTTGTGAAGTCGTCCTTGCATGAGGTGCGTCTTTGCGGCCTGTTGATAATGGTAGAGAAATACCTTAAAGCCATGAAGATGAAGGATGAGGTGGCCATGAGAGAGATTTATGAAACCTACATATCACTTTATCCCTATGTAAACAATTGGGATCTGGTGGATCTCTCTGCTATAAAGATTGTAGGGAATCATGAAGCTCTTCATCCGGAGGTTTCTCTTATGGATGAATGGATAAAGCCGGAAAGTCACACTCTCTGGCAGCAGCGCATAGCCATGGTTAGCACATGGATGTTAATCCGGCACGATCGCGCAGATGTGTGTTTCCGCCGGGCAGCCCATTTGGTGTCGAGTCCTCAAGATCTCCTGCATAAAGCGGCTGGGTGGATGTTGCGCGAAGCGTGGAAGAAGGGTTACAAAGATGAATTGCGAGAGTTTCTTGATCAATACGTGAAAGGGATGCCCTCCATCCTCCTGAGTTATGCCTGCGAGAAAATGCCGGCAGACGAACGCCACGAATGGCAACGTAAAAGAAAATCCTGACAATAAAAATAGGATGGATGATAAATCCGGATTACATAATGCATAGGTACGGCAAGGCATTGCTTTGGTATATCCTGGTATTTGTCTGCATCGGTCTGGAATGGTGGCTGATGAAGACTGAACTTGGCATTGAATATACCAATATTATCGGCACGCTCCTGAAGGCAACCGGTGACGTGGCTCTGGTGCTTTTGCCCTATTGGCTGTTGAATCCTCGTTGGAGATGGGCGGCTTTGCTTCCTGTATGGCTTTTTGGCATGTGGGCTATTTGCAATTTAGCCTACTTTCGTTTTTGGGGAGATCTCATACCTCCCGCAGCCGTGACAATGGGTGGGAATGTCGATGTCGATCTGGCAGGCTATGGTCTGTCCTTGCTCACTCTCCGCGACTGTTTCTTTGTGGTGCTTCCACTGGTGGCCACCACTCTTTATTTTGTGATAAAGCCTTAGAAGTCTGCATCATTTACTATCAATGATAAGATAGCCCTATGTGTCATTTCACTTATAATGGCGCTGATGGGTCAGTTCTCTTACGTCAAGACTTCATACAGCCTGAAAAGCGATCTATTTTCAATCACAGTGAAGCAGGGCCTTCAGGAGCATTATTCCGGTGAGTATTCAAGTCTAAGGCAAGTCTATTTTTATAAAGGTTCAGTTGTATATGGCGTATGTTATTTGTGGGATATGTTCGAAGTGCTGAGCCATCGTTTAGAACTTACAGATTCGCGTGAAGAACTGATCACTCAATTCCTGAATAAATATTCCAGACATGGCCAACAAGATCCGGCAAAACTTGACTCTGTCAACGTGGTCTACATTATCATGGAATCGCTCAACGCTAATATGCTTGGTAAAGAAATCGGAGGTAAGAACGTGATGCCGTTTATTGATTCTTTGCTTGAGAAGGAGGGTACTGTGGTTTTTGATAACGTTGTCAGTCAGATAAAGGCGTCAGGTTCTTCAGATGGGCATCTTGTGCTCATGACTGGCCTATTGCCTCCTGATAAGGTGGCCTATTCAATTGTGTGTGGCGATAAGAATAAGTTTCCTTCCCTTGCCGACTACATGCCTGCGCATCATAAGTATCTCCTTCTTGCCGACGATGGTATATGCTGGAATGAGGGCAACACACTCAGGAATTTTGGACTTGGAGTGCCATTGGTGATTGATGACAGACCTCAGTACCCGATTGACAAATTCGGGCGAGATGGAGCAATGTTCATGCAGGCGGCAGATTTGGTGAGGGAAATAAAAAGGCCCTTCTTCATGACTCTGATGACAATTTCCATGCACGTGCCTTTCAAGGAAGAAGCCTGGATGACACCGCGACATATTGAAAATGCAGATTCTCTTGATCGTCGCTCAAAGGATTATGCCACTGTATGTTATTATACGGATCAGTATCTCAAACTCTTTGTTGAGGCGTTGCCGGACAACACAATTGTCTTCATTGCCTCTGACCATAGCCAGAATCTTACAGAGAACACCACCAAAACTACTCCTGCAGCGTTTATTGCTGTAAATACCGGACGCACGTCACGTATTTCACGTACTGTAGGTCAGGTGAATCTCTTTCCTGCCGCACTCGATATTTTGGGTGTCAGGCAGGCTACGTATGGAGGCATTGCTCCTTCAGCTTTTTCGCCTTCGGTGAACAGTGCCATGGATGCGTATGGAAATGTATATGGAGATCCATCGGCACTAACTCTCGATACACTTCGTGAGGCCTTCGAAATTTCAGACCTCATAATACGCACTGATTATTTTAAAAATAAAAGAATGAAAGAATGAATGCAAGGGAAAAGGAAATATACTCCGTCACATTGGTTGGATCGGCTGTAAATGCCGTGCTGATAGTGTTGAAGTTCATAGCCGGGTTTGTGGGGAGAAGTTCAGCGATGGTAGCCGACGCTGTGCATTCGTTGAGCGACTTTGCTTCAGACGTCATAGTCCTCGTGTTTGTAAAGATAGCCGGCAAACCGAAGGATAAAGGCCATGATTACGGACATGGCAAGTTTGAGACTCTGGCTACTGGCATAATCGGCATTTTACTCATTATCGTAGGTATAGGCTTGATGATAGGTGGCGTGGAATCGATAATCCGCACCTATCATGGTGAAGAGTTGCCACGTCCCACCATGTTGGCTCTGGTGATAGCGATAGTGTCGATAGTTGCAAAGGAATGGCTTTATCATTACACCATCAAGGCAGGCAATAAGCTCAATTCTCAGGCCGTGGTGGCTAACGCCTGGCATCATCGGAGCGATGCAGTGTCATCCTTCGGCACTTTGATTGGCGTGGCCGGAGCAATGTTCTTAGGCGACCGCTGGAGGATTCTTGATCCGTTGGCTGCGATAGTTGTGAGTTTCTTCATAATCAAAAGCGGCTACGACATTGTCAAACCCTCGATTGATGAACTTCTTGAGGCCTCTCTGCCGGAGGATAAGGAAAAGGAGATTGTCTCATTGGTTATGAGTGTGCCGGGCATCAAGTATGTTCACAATTTACGCACACGGCGCATAGGGAATGAAATAGCTGTTGATCTGCATGCTAAAATGGATGGCAATCTTTCTCTTACGCAAGCTCATGAAAAGGCCACTTCCGCTGAGAAGGCCATAAAAAAGGTCTTCGGCAAGAATTCGATAATCAATATTCATATGGAACCTCTTTCTGATTCTCAGGCACGCAACTAAACACGATCCGTCCAAACCTATAAGCTGGGTTCAGCTATGTTGTGTTGAGTTCCACCTGTTGCCTCAGAGGAATTTAAGGTAAATGGTAAAGATTTGAATAGTAGGTATTAATGATAAGTTGAGAGGAAAGGTGAAGAGAAAAATTGACGGCAATATCGATTTTTTTCGTAACTTTGCAGTGCGGTTCACAAAGAGTCGCACGTTAAATGGACAATAAATCATCATTTGAAATCAACCCTTCCCCGTGTGTGATTAACTGGGGGTATCTTGAAAACTGGAAGAGCACCGCTTCAGTTTAAGCCTCACTTTTCAGGAGTTCTCCTTTAATGGAGATGGTTCCGATGGCTCTCCATTAAGCAAGACATTTCTGATATGGCTTCTTGATGAGAGACGTTACCGATCATTGCTGAAGGTCGGAAAGATATTCATTATTACATTTCACATTCAAATTCCTACATGAACAATCACCGATTGCTCACAGGGTTGCTTGGCGCAGCCTTGTGGAGCGGTGGAGTGTGCGCTTTCGGGCAGCGTGAACAGGTGCTTACTATAGAGCAACTGTTTGAGATTGCCGAAGCTCATAGCGCCCAGCTCCGCCCGTCATTCTCCGCCGAAGAGGAAGCCCGGCGGGAAATCAGTGTGGCCCGTAGTAAACGGCTGCCTGATATTGAGGCTAACCTGTCGTTCAGTTACATTGGCGACGGTTTCACCACTAAGCGCAACTTTTCCGATTACCAGAAAGCTCCGATACCACATTTCGGAAATACATTGGGGCTCAATGTCACACAACCGGTATACACAGGAGGAGCCCTGACGACTGGTATTGAATTGGCGGAACTGAAATCTACCGCAGCCCGTTATTCTACAGAATTACAACGTGATAATGTCCGCTTCCAACTCACTGGTTTTTATCTTGATATCTACAAATACTCCAATCTCCGGAGAGTGGTGGAGAATAATATTGCGCAGGCAAGGAAAGTGCTTGCCGAGATGCACGCCCGTTATGAGCAAGGAATCGCTCTTCAGAATGATATCACCCGCTACGAATTGCTTGTATCCAATCTTGAGTTGCAACTCGTAAAAATCGACAATACCCTCACCATACTTAATCGCAATCTTGTAGTTACCGCCGGTCTGCCGGAAGAAACCCGAATCGTTCCTGACACACTTATTCTTGCCCGCTCCTTGCCCATGGCTGATGAAGAATGGTGGCGTCAGACAGCCGAAACTGAATCGCCGAGCCTGAAACTTGCACGATCCGGGGTAGACATCAGTCGTAAAGCGGAGACGCTTGCTGAAAGTGAAAGGCTTCCGAAAATCGGTCTGCAAGCCGCATGGACAATTGACGGACCGCTACTCGTGGAGGTGCCACCGATCAACAGAAATCTGAGCTATTGGTATGTTGGGGTAGGGGTCAACTATAACTTATCATCCCTCTATAAAAGCAATAAGGTGTTGGCAAAGAGTCGTCTGGCTACCAAGACAGCCGTAGATCAACTCGATGCCGCCCGTGAGAGGATAGAGCTTGACGTGAGAGCAGACTACGTGCGTTATATGGAGTCGTACGAGGAATTGAAAACCCAGCAGAAGAGCGTTGAGCTGGCAGAGAGGAATTACCGTACCACGTCTACCCGCTATTCTGAGGGAATGGCACTGATTACGGATATGCTTGATGCCGCCAATTCCAAACTGAGCAGCGAGCAGATGCTTGTAAATGCCCAGATCAACATAATTTATTACTACTATAAACTTCTATTTACTTCCGGACAGATATGAACCACCGTAGCAAAAAGATACTGTCATATATACTGACCATCCTGGTCATTGTGGCTGCCGCTATTTGGGTATGCACAAAATTCGTTCATCTTGGCAATGTTGAATTCACCGACAACGCACAGATAAAGCAGCAGATTGTGCCGGTCAACAGCCGTGTGCAGGGCTACATCAAGGAGATCAGATTCAAAGAGTACGAAGATGTAAAGAAAGGCGATACTCTTGTTATAATCGATGATTCCGACCTGCGCCTTCGTGTGGCTCAGGCACGTGCGGATTACCAGAACGCTCTTGCCGGACGCAACGTGGTCGACCATAGTGTGGCCTCCGCTTCTGCAAATGTGGCTGTTACCGATGCCTCAATAGCTGAGGCCAAAGTGTTGGTGGATATGGCAGCCGTAGACTTCGACCGTTATAAGAAGCTTCTTGAGAAGGATGCCGTGACCCGTCAGCAGTATGATGCCGCAAAGACTGACTATGAGGCCAAGAAAGCCCGTTATGAGATGCTGTCGCGCCAACGTTCGGCCACATCTTCTGTTGTGGCTGAAACGCGTCAGAGAATTGCCCAGAACGATGCAGGTATAGAACTTGCTAAAGCACTTCTGGAAACAGCCGAGCTGAATCTTTCCTATTGCGTGATCACAGCTCCTTGCGACGGGTATACTTCCAGAAAGGAGATTCAGATTGGGCAGCTCGTGCAGCCGGGACAGACTCTCCTCGATATAGTTGATTCCACCGACGTTTGGATTGCTGCCAATTACAAGGAAACCCAGTTGCAGCACATCGCTCCCGGTAGCGAGGTGAAGATAAAGGTGGATGCAATTCCGGATGTTGAATTCAACGGTAAGGTTGAATCAATTTCTAAAGCTACTGGGGCATCCTTGTCGTTGCTGCCGCAGGATAATTCGGCGGGAAATTTTGTAAAGGTTCGTCAGCGTGTCCCGGTGAGGATTGTGTTTACGTCTGACAACAGTGAGGCCGACATGCATAAGCTTCGTGCCGGCATGAATGTGGAATGTGAAGTGAAGTATTGACATGGCAGATTGGCACGCTCCACAAGGTCCGTTTGACATTCCTGATGTGCCGGACTATGTACCTCGCCGACTGAAACCCTGGCTGTTCATATTCTTCGTCATAATCGTTCAGTTTTCGGGAGGCGTTTATCTTGCTGCCGCTTCAGACATGGTGGGCACCACGGCTCTTATGCAGGAAGATATCCTGATGGCGGGTTATGCCTCGTTGATAGGTCTGGCCATCAATTTTGCGGTGATGTTCAGGATAAAGTTCAGGTTTTCAGCTCGCATACAGTTGCTTGCCTCCGGAATAGTGCTCATTGCTGCCAACCTCATCTGTGCCTACACCCAGTCAGTGCCGGTGCTTGTGATCACATGTTTCATAGCCGGGTGGTTCAGGATGCAGGCTACGTTTGCCTGCAACTCCACGATTCAGCTGTGGCTCACTCCTGTGCGTGACATGGCTATCTTTTTCTGCTATGTCTATATTCTGGTTGACGGAGTGATCCAACTTAGCGGTATAGCCACCATATATTCCGCCTTCTTCTTCCAATGGGAATATATGCAATGGATCATGATAGGACTCCTGGCGCTCATGATGCTCATGGTGATGGTGCTTGTGAAGCCTGTTCGCGCTCCCATGTTCATTCCCCTCTTAGGTATCGATTGGATAGGCGCGTTGCTCTGGGCAGGATTCATGATGTGCTTCACGTTCATATGCGTTTATGGCAACTACTTCGACTGGTGGGAGGGCGCGGAGATACGTTGGGCAGCTGTATTTGGGGTTGTATGTCTGGTTATAAACCTATGGCGCGCCTCGTTCCTGCATCATCCGTATATATCATTTCAGGCAATGCGCAATAGGAATGTGATAAGAGCCACGGTCATATATTTGGTGTTTTTCACGTTGCTGGCCACAGAACATGTGTTTGAGCACTCCTATGCCGCGAATATTCTCGGATTTGATGAAACCAATCTGATTGACCTGAACTGGTATGTGTTGGCAGGTATTGTGGTCGGTTGCGGTTTCACATATTTCACGTTTGCTTTGCATAAGTGGCGATATAAGACCATGACCGCGATAGCCTTCGCTCTGGCGATTGTTTATCTCGCCTATTTCTATTTCTTCATAGACTATGGCGTGGAGAAGGAGATGCTTTTTATTCCGCTATTTTTCAGAGGTGCGGCGGCTGTGATCATATCGATTGTCTATCTCACCTCGATTGTGCAGAGTGGTTTGCCGTTTCAGGTATTCCCTCAGGCGCTCACTGTAAATGGCTTTACCGGCGCGGTGATGGGAGCCACTTTCGGTCCGGCCATAATCGGAGAGTTTCTGCGCCACACGATGGCTAAAAATGCCTCCCTACTTGGCGCAACCATTACCGATTTCAATCCGGCCATCTCTTCAATGATGACGGGACAACCTCATGGTATGGGTCAGCTTTACGGTATGGTCCAGACGCAGGCACTGATAGTTTCGATGAAGGAGATATACGGTTGGTTACTCATCATCGCATTACTTTCGTTGCTGCTAATCCTGGTTAGTTACGGCCCCCTTCGTCCGGCCGCCTTCTTCCCGAAATGGAAAACCATCCGACGCACCTTCCGTCGCCTCGTCCGCCGCGAAGAAACCTACCGCAAATCCCTCGAAACCCGGTAATCCACGAATTTATATACATGACAGATAGCATCTTATCAATTAATTATCATAGGGAGTGAGGAGTCGTAAGAACTCCTCACTCCCTCCTTTGACTAATAAAAGCCTCTTGCTATCCATGTTACTATCTCCATTACTATCCCCTTTATTCTCCGCATTAAATGTAGTAATTTAAGACCGGGTAATCTCTTCTGCAAGGTAGATATCACTCCTGCAAATTAAATCTGCTGTTCCGTCATCAATGATTTCAAATAGGGGAGAAGAGTAAAGCATATCCATCGCTTTTTCAAGCGATACATTCTTCTTCTCGGCTATAAGTTCGATAATGCGGGCATACTTCATATCTCGTAAAATTCGTGTCGCCTTATCCATAGTAGTGATTTTTATAGATTACGAATTTCAAACATTTATCAATTGCTCTTTGAGTAATGAAACATAATTGATTATTAGGTGTCTCGTAAGCAAGTTTTTGAAGTGCCTGTTCCTTATTATAGATACCTGCCATATACAAATCAACAGTCTGAAACACTTTATCATTCGCTACTCCACCTTCAATGATATCATATTGCCTATAGACATCGCCTCCCTTACGGCAAATGCATACAAAGTCCAGCCATTCTTCATCGTATGAATCAAAAACCTTTATTTTCATTGCCGTATCTGGTGTGTATTCGAAAGTGTGAATGAAAGCCTCTTTTCCTGCTCTCAAAAACCTTTCAGCATATTTCTCTGCTTGGTTTCTTAGTCTGGTGACATAGAATCCTTTCCCAAAATCAAGACCATTTCGTGAATGGTTGACATCTGGTGAAACAAAGCATTGATCAGAAGAATGAAATACTAACATATGTCATATCCTTTTTCTTTCATTAATCCAATTACATCCTGTGCCACATACTCAAGACTGAACGTATGCAAAGCATCATAGGCAGGAACTAAATAATCATTTATCAATCCTGCGGATTGAAGTTTCTTATATATATTGGAACACTGCTGACCCGTCATTTGAGCCAATGCTCCTATGACACACGTCACATATTCTAACTTTTTTTTATCCATAACTTCTTATTCTACTAAGTACTTCTGAACAAATATGAATCTTTCAGCTCGTTTGAAAATTTATGAGATTTGTGCTTTCCAACGACCCCAGTAACTGATTGCCAGCATAGAAACAGTTAACAGGCAAACTGTACTCTACCGGTTGAAACATTTCCATTCCATTACCTTCACGGTACATTAAGCAAAATTAACATTGCAGAACGATATTGTCTATTCGCGTCAGTAAGAGAGGTACGCCAGAATCAAGCTTCCCAGTTTAGAAGGGTTCCATAAATGGTGTCGGCAACTCAATCAAGACTTTGGATACGAAGCTTTTTATAAGCCTTTTTGGATTAAGCCTTGTTTGCTTAATCTATTGTGTATATCCTTGCCGAAAATCCCACACTTACGTGCGATGCCCAATCGCTATTACAGCGAATTGTATTCGGCGATATATGTCCTTGTCTGCATTCATTTCAAATGTATTCTTACATGTGTAACAATCGTTACCACTTACTCTCAGTTTGATCTTTCACCTCCCTTGATAGCTTACCCGTTAGATCAAAGATCAAATAATGCAACTTAGTCCACATTATATTGCCCTCAGTAAATATTAAACAAAATAATATTTAGCTTGTTGGAGTACATCTCCCATTTCCTGGCATCAGCTATAACCTTCAGCAAGATACTTTATATATAAATTTAAAGCTAGTCTGTTCGTAGGGTTGGATCTTTGGAATCTTACATCCTCTTCGACAATTAGAGCAAGATTCTTCAATAACTCCAAGTCTTCTACTTCATAGATATCGCCTGAGTGATGGAAATACTCAATCTTATTTTTCAAGTACTGACTACTTAATGCGCTCATATAGCCAGTTATCGTGGAATCGGCCAACACCCTTCCTCTTTTCGCTAAAGCCTTACTAAGATAATTTTGAAATCCAATTTTGTTGGAGTTTGACCTATCGAAGGAGCCCTCTTCAGTTTTTACCTTAGGAGACTCACAATAGTGAGTAATTAGAAATCTCCCTAATACCTTGTTACATTCCATATGGGTCAAGATATTAAAGAACGGTTTCTCAATCATCGTATAAGGAATATATTTCTTAAGAATTTGTCGATTCCAAGTTATATTATAATCTGCTAATGGTCTTATGAGTTTATGTGTGAGGAATGAATCATTACTAAGATGCGCGAAAGGGTAGGCAGCTCCCAAGGAAGGACTAGTGCCGAATAATTGTTGCCAGTACGTATTATATTGTGATTCAAGCTCTTCTGTAAAATAAATTTTAGGTGTTGTTATAGTCTTCTCCTTAATAAGATAAAATATAGAGAGTAATAAAACAGCCTTGTGGGGACCCGTTATTCCCAAGAAACTGAAAGAACGGAGATTCGTCAATTTTGCTTTATACTTCATCAAAAGCTCTCTTTGGGATTCAGAAAGGTTATCGATTATTTTTCTTTCCTGGACTGTAGTAATGGTTCTAACTTTTGAATTATTTCCATATGGTTTCTTACTAAGATTCGGAGAAGAAATGATATGATGCTTTAAATCTTTCTCCAATCCTTCTTTTTTCCCATTCATGAAAATCCATCCATCCCCTTCTGATAGATTTGTGTAAAATTTGCCTCCGTAAGATTTTAATAACTCTGTAAACTGAGAGGTATTTCCATAGAGAACAAAAGTTTTATCACTATACGGTTTAATCCAGACACCTTTAGGAAGATGTGATTCTTCTAAAAAATCTGGATTAGGCCTATCACTCTCCTCCTTTTGGGCTTTCGGAATAGATACAGAGGGTAGATTAGTATTTATTGCACGCGGATTATGGAGGTGTGTTTTCTCGAAATTGGAATTTTCTACAAAATCTTCTTCCTTTTGCATTCCTTGTAACCTTTCAAGAGAGGGCAGAGAAATTGTATAATGGAAGGATCTATTCTTTATAGATATAGATTTTTGTGACTTAAATTCAATATTGATTATATCATTTGAATTTAAATTCTGACATAAATTTTCGAGTACATCAACAAGTTGTTTAATATTTCGTTTAACAGTAGAAGTCTTTTCAACTTGATGTATTTTTTCTTCTATTTCTTTAGTAGAAAGTTTAGCTTTTTTTAGTATTGCTAACGTGTGGTAAAGTTCCTCGATAGATACGGTATCGGATTCATCAATACTTATTGTACTGACCTCACCATCCTCTTTGGAAATTGAAGATAAACTTGGGTCTAAAGATGTATCTTTCCATAAATCATTAGAGTATAATTTTTCTTCTGCTTTGGGCCTTTGTCTATTTAAAAAATCCCTAAATTTTTGCGATTTGGAGGCCAAAGTATCTCTGGTTGGATTAATAGGATTTTCTTCCAATAATTCCAAACCCTTGATTGTTATCATATACACCCCTCGGTCAATCCTTTCAATGAATCCTCCCTGTGTCAAATCTGTTAATGCCCAAGAAATGTTGGATCTAAAGCGCAATCGGTTACCGCTTCGAGTTGTTTCCTTTTTATCCTCTGAAGACAGTCCTGCTACCTCAACAACTTCTTGGATAATCGTATTAATGTCCTTCTTCTCAAGGTCAGTGAGAACTTTGAGAATTGGTAAGTAAAATTCATAATATTTCGGTGTCATACTACATCGGTTTAATCATTGATTCGATGAAGGCGATCTCGGTGTCAGAGAGGTGATATTTCTTGTATAGCTGCTGGTCAATCTCCTCTACCGATTTGCTCCAGTCGATGTCACTATTCTCGGTGAAGTCCTGCAGGGGGACATTTGCCCAAGTGTCTTTAGGATTGTCTTGAGTAACTTTTAAAGTGCCCAGCAATAACCTTGCGAACCGTGTTCTGATATACTTTAAACAGGCCTCGGCATGGGAGGCATCATCAAAGCCTCCTATGCTGAGGAATGTTAAAGTATGCCCGATTACCGGCACGCCGATTACCGGCGTGCTGAGCACCTCGCCGATAGCACCGGAGCCGTTTGATTTTGGAACAAATACTTTATATTTGTCGATATTTTCTGGCAGTTTTATGTAACTTCGTTTTATCCATTTAGTTACACGTTCGCGACCGAGTAAGCCATAGAGCCCGATGTATTCATTTGCATTTGGTGCTTCATCGGAAAAAATTTCGGGGAATATTTCAAAAATACTAGAGCCAATATCAAGACGGTGTCCTTGACTTTGTCTTCCTTCCGCCCAAGGGTTGTCCTTATATAACTCCTCAGTAAATTTATATAAATCACGTGGATATACTAACTTAGCAAATGATTCGGCTTTATGAGATTGAACTTTCTTAAGTATGCTTCTGACATCGGGATAGGGTGAAAAGAATCCTATTGGCCCGCAGACTTCTTTCTCATTCCACATAGTTACCGCGATACCTCCTTTGACATCAACATTGTTGAAAACATCAACACTTTTAACCCAGTAATCGACAACTTTAAAATGGGGGTCAGAAAGAATTTTATCGTTCCAATCCTTAGGCGTTTTACCTGCCTTGAAAAGGAACCTAGCGGGATGAATCATACTACCGATTGTGGCTAGTTTACGTCCCAAGTCAATAAATAAATGATACAAGGGATTAGCACCATTACCGTTACCTCCATCCATCTCCTGATACGGTGGGTTACCGACTATTGCATTTATTTTCACGTTCTTTCCTACTAAGTCGC
>CAZUNU010000052.1:0-16384 GCA_964622105.1 uncultured Sangeribacter sp.
CAGCCGTGAACTCCGGGGAGTCGAAGCTCACCTGCACGTGGCTCTGCGCCGCGAGATTGTAGACCTCGTCGGGACGCACCTTGCTTACCACCTGCATGATCGACATCGAGTCGCCCAGGTCAGCGTAATGGAGGGGGAAATGGGGATGGCCCTCAAGGTGGGCGATTCGCTCGCGGAAGTCAACTGACGAGCGGCGGATGGTGCCGTGCACGTCATATCCTTTCTCAAGAAGCAGTTCCGCCAGGAAGCTGCCGTCCTGACCGGTAACACCGGTTATCAATGCTGTTTTCATATATCGTTGTATTTATTTTAAAATTAAATGATTACGCCTTTCCTATAATTTGATTATTCGGACGCTATCCCAATCTACAGAGGCTTCGGCTGTAGCTATGTCCGTAAATTTGAAATCCTTGAGGAAATGACGAAGTTTCTTCTCAGCTCCTTCAAGACCGACATAACTCTTGAATTTACGCGCTGCGGAAAGACCAGGCACCATCGGCTGACCAGCATCCAAATCACGTGGATGAATATACGAAAGCAAGTAATCCTTATCTTTCTTAGCCCAATGCTTGATCAAGGTATAGGGGAACAGTCTGAAATAGCCTCCTCCCTGATAGATGATATGACTTCCTCCCATCTCTCTGCAACTGATCGGGAACTCCTTTATTCGCCTGCCGTTTACATCGATAATGGCAGGCTCAGCTTTACCGTAAGAAGGAAAACCACCGTGGGCATGGTGTGCAGGAAAGACTGAACAGTCAACCTCAATCCCTAAGTCATGGATTGTCTCGAATGCCCATGTCTCCGATTCACGGATTGAGAAACCCGGAGCACGGAAATACCGGATTGGTTTGCCTGTCAGATCCTGAAGAAATTTTACAGAGGAATCCACATCCTGCCGGAATTCTTCGGGCGATTGCTGCCAAACCAACTGATGGTTCATAGTATGGCTTCCTATCTCATATCTGGCAGCAATTTTCTTTACCAGCTCCGGATAGGTCTTGGCAACCCAGCCGATGATGAAGAAAGTGGCTTTTGTATCAGTATCCTCCAGTATACGAAAAATGCGCTCCACATTCTCATGGATGCGCACCTCATAGTTTCTCCATTGTTCCTCGGAGCGTGTAGAAGAATTGTCGAGAAGGTGAAACCACTCCTCAACGTCAAATGTAAGTATGTTCATAGGATTAATTCATTCCTGCTTTTGCCTTACGGAAAGAAGGCGACATCTGTTTTTTTATCCCTAGCCATATGGAATAGATCATAGATTTCCAATCTTTTATCCCTCCCTCTTGATAATGAAGTTGCTTACCGAAAAACTTAAACCACGATGGAGATGCCTGGAATCTATTAGGAGACGCACAAAACCAGGCTATATCCAAACCCAACCCCCTAAGTTGTTGTCCAGGACAATATCTCATTTCTGGACGTTTACCAAACAATAAATCTTCAACAATTATATAGCCATAATCGATACCTGAAATATACGCTGCATGCACTGAAGCAGGTACACGAGGATTTATCTCTATTATTTTGTACTCTTCTTCTCCTTTCTCTAAAACATCCAGATCTGCGAAACCATGCCAATTTAGGTTGTTCAGCAATTCTTTACAAACTTCAATAATTTTATTATTTACAACTGAAATACAGAAGCTACTACTCCCTCCATTGATTGGATAGAATCTTATAATCTTTATCACAACTGAAGGAGCATAACCACCATCAGCATAGCGATAAAGCATTACATTATAATAATGATCATTTTCGATAAATTCTTGTAGAGTGCATGTGCCGAATTTTTCTTTTACGGACTCTATTTTATTTTTATAATCATTATAGTTAATCACCTTTTGAATACCTCTTGAACCATTTGAAATATCTGGTTTTATCAAGGCAGGAAAAGAAAATTTTTTAATTAATTTTTCATCTGTATTTTTTGATATGGGCAAAGTAACTGGATGTGGAATATTATTTAAAGCACAGAAATGCAATAAAGAGTGTTTATTAATAACCAATTTAAAAATTTCTTTGTCTACACAAGAAATTTTACAGTTTGAATTTTTCGAAATATGTTCTTTATTATCACTAATCCACTCAGTATACTCGTCCTCCATCGGGATAATAAGATCCACGTTATACTTGTCTAGATAAGACATAAATTCCCTCAATGAAAAGTCTTGAATGGAAATGGAAATAAAATTATCAATATAATTAGAAAATTTTCCAACTGCATGCTTATCTGCAATGTTGACTACAGAATGATTATGGTCTTTTAATCCACGAGCAATTGATAGTGATTGTAAACCACCACCGAATAGAAGTATGTTTGCCATAAGAATTATCCTCTGGATTTTATTACTCGAGCAGGTGTTCCGGCAACAACAGAATAAGGAGGAACATTTTTTGTAACGACTGATCCAGCCGCAACCACTGCTCCCTTACCTATGATCACTCCCGCTGTTATTACACTGTTTGCCCCAATCCATACATCATCCTCTATCTTTATATCCGCTTCCCAATAACCTTGCTCAGCAATAGGAATCTTAATATCATCATAATTATGATTTGCCACATAGAAGCAGACATTGGGGCCAGTTTGTACATAATTCCCAATCACTAATTTAGCGTTACCATGACCCCCATTGAGAATAGTGTTGTGATTGAAGTAACAGTTATCTCCAATTATGATATTTTGTGGTTCACGCAAAATTACTGTCGGATGAATATTTGTATTTTTTCCAACTTTTGCTATTTTATGACCTATTACATTATTAACTATGTAATACCCGAAAAGCTTGGTCAAATGTTTTAGGAATCTTAAACTGCATATGCACTTTAAAATTTCTTTCTTAAGATTTATACTATGCTTGTAGTCAGGAGTTAGATATTGTTTGTTATTTTTTTGAAGGTACTGAGTCATATTCCGTATAAGCTATTGTATAAATCAGAGTCTGGAATTTGAAATTTTTTGACGGATTTTTTTTCTTATTTGGCATGGCATAAAATTAAAAAGAAATTTTAGCCAGGCCATCAATAAGTTCATATTCAAAACCTTTTCATATACCTGAACATTAAATTTTATATTTTTTATTTTATTACGTGAAAGAGAATTATCTCTAAAACGATATATGATTAATGTCTCAAGCATACCTCTCGCGCAGTCGATTTGCTCAAGTAACTTGATTTTTAAAGCCCAATCCTCTCTATTTTTTAAAGTAGGGATGTACACTTTGTTTAATTTGTCACTATCATATATCAAACTGGACATGCCTATCTTGTCGCAATTACAAATCTCCTTAAAAGAAACTCTTGCATAGGCTGGATTAATGGCGAATACAGTTCCGTCCTCACGACACCATAATGATGAAGAATATGTTAATGGGAGATCATGACTCATCATAAAATTTAATTGTCTTTCAAGCTTTTCTGGAAACCACAGATCATCACTGTCACAAAAAGCAATATACCTTCCTTTGGCATGGGTGATTGAATTATTCCTAGCTGCGGCCGCGCCCGAGTTGATATTCATTTTGAGAAGCCGAATTCTTGGATCTATCACCACGTATGATTCTATAATCTGATTTGACTCATCAGGAGAACAATCGTCTGTAATCAACAACTCCCAGTTAGTATATGTCTGCTTTCTTATTGCCTCAATTGTCTCACCAATAAATCTCGCGGTGTTATACGATGCAGTGATAATTGAGACTAACCCAAAATCTTTCATTCTTTTATATCTATAAAAAATTGTCGTAATTTTGTGGCAAATGAATCATCAGAATAGTACTTCAAGAATATCTCATGACTGTATTCATTTATTACCTTACCACTATATTGATTAATCTTGTCAATAAAACTATTAGCCTCATTGCAGTCTCCACCTATTTTATCTTTATCTCCCACTATTCCTTCAAAAGCTTCGTCCGTCCCAAAAATCGTTTTCCCGTAGCTCAATGCTTCAACTGTTTTTGTTTTCATTCCCGAGCCACTAAAAATTGGAGCTATGACTGCCGCAGCATCTCTGTAGTATTTATCTAAATTATCTACATATCCCAGCACCTCAACGTTTTCTGGTAATTTTAGACTTTTTACCTCTATACTTTTGCAACATCCTCCAATTACTAATATCCGGTATTTTTTAATATAGGGAGCAACATTTTCAATAAACCATGTGATTCCAGAATTATTAGGAAAGAAGTTTGATCCTACAAAGAGCAGATAAGACGATTTAGAATAAGTAGGAATGGAATTAGACCTATCAGGAAAAGTGATGGGAAGAATTATATCACTGTGTCTACCATATTCCCTGTAATGCCCCTGATCATCCCGTTTATTCAAAGCTATGAGATATTCAGTATTTTTTATTACTCTTCTCTCACAATAAGCAATATACTTAAGCCTTATTTTTGTCAGCAGAGATTTATCTTGTTCGTAACGATTACGATACAATGCCTTTTCCACATTGTGCGCAAAAGTTATTACCTTACATCCTTGGCTTTTAAGCCTTGTCACAATAGAGGAGCCCAGAGATCCTTCGATAAAAGCGTAACCAATTTTTTGCTCCCGCTGAGTCTTGCAAATCCTATTTTCAATTGATCTTGGTACGCCATATCCCCCTAGACGTAATAAGGATGACAGTACAGTCTTCATTGTTGTTTTTGGCAACCGAATCTCTATAACCTTTTCCTCTCCAAAAATGTCTTTTAAAATATTGAGATTTCGTTTAGCCACAACACTACCTCCATAATTCTCTTTTTGCTCAGCACGAGCAATGTATATGATTCTTGAATAATCCATAATATTTGATTATTTAAATTTTGGAGACTTAAAATCCGCTGTCAAAATAGTTTGGTAGGGTGTGTATGGTTGTTTGGTCGGATTAGTCGTGGATACATATATCCCCAATAAAAAGTAGAGACCTAAGCCTTCACATACTACTCTTCTAACTGAAAACTTGTAATACTGAAGTACCTTTGGTATAGTAAGGCAATAAAAAACTTCGAAATAATCTGAGAGTCTACCTCCAATATGACCTCCAAGCAAAAATGGTGCACTTACACCTATCACAGACAGTATTGTAAACCTTAGGGCTGTAGTTTCCTTCTTCCTGTGGGTTATGATTAACATTATAACACAAATGATTAAATATACATATTTAACCATGTCTCCACCTCCGCCTAGTTTATCCATATGGTTTAAAGTAAATGCATAAGTTCCAAATATTGAATAACTCAAAAGTAAATCCAGAGCTATCTTGAAAAAAATGATTGCGCCAACAATAGAAATGAACATTGTCTTCAGTTTAACCCAATTCATTAAGGGATAAAAAATGATACAAATTATAGCTGAAAAATGGAATAATGTAGCCAAAAGAACACACAAATAAAATTTTAAAATACTCCTTTTTACAATATAGCCATAACTATATAATATGATAGCTACTGCACTTGCTTGTCTTACTATACCAAATGAATCTAAGTAAAATAAAGCTAAATACACTATACAAGATATCCCAACATTAGGAGAATACTGCCATATAGCTGTAAAAATGAAAAAATAAGTTATTAATCCATATAAGATAAACTGTAGATGAGGAAATTTGGCATTATAGGCTAAGATGGTTATCCATTTACCAGCGGGTTCCAACCTATTAACCGAATCGACATCCAAATTGGGGAATACATTACTATAATAACTTGAATAATCATATCCTACATCGAATCTCAGCAAGGAGATTGTAACCATGCACGCCATTCCAATAATAGCTATGCTTTTACTCAATCTTTTATTGTCAAATAAATAGTTTCCAGAGCACAATAAAATTACAATGACTAAAATAATATAAATCAGCATAATTATACGCTTGAGGATAGTAAAATAAGACAGAGATCCAACCAGGTTGACCTTTTGTTAATCAATAAATTAGTTCAACCTACTATCTCTGTGGCACCTAAATGAATCAATTTTCGCTTCCTAAGGTTGAGAATAATTTTTGGGAAAAGCCTAGATAAGTGTTTTCTCAGATTATATTTTATGTTGATAAAATGTGACTTTAATTTGTAACGATATGTGTTCCCTAACCCGTTTATCTCTCCACTTTCCTTTCTTTGCCTTAATAAGGATGTTGCAGAAATTCCCGATTCAGCTTCATATTCAGCAACAATTATAGGCACATATTCGAATTCTTCTCCCAATTTATAAAGCCTATAAAACAAATCATAGTCAGCTGATGATTTATATTTTAAATCATAATGAAATATTTTCATTATATGAGACTTCACAAAAGTAGATTGATGACAAAGGGGAAACATATAGTCCAAAGAATCTAAAGACCTTGGTTTATGACGCAACTTAAATCCTCTATATACAAATGCTGCATCTCCATAAACAACATTTGCCTTATAATACTTTTGCATAAATATTTCCTCTAGAGTCTTTGGAGAAAATAGTTTATCCCCGGCATTCATAAAGTTTATGTACTCCCCTGAAGCAAGATCAATACCCTTATTCATAGCATCATAGATTCCCTTATCAGATTCCGAAATCCAATAAGCTATTTTATCAGCGTATCGCTTTATAATCTCAACCGTTCCATCAGTAGATCCTCCATCTATGATAATATATTCAACATTATCATATGTCTGATTAACCACCGACTTTATGGTTTCTTCAATGGAGGCTACAGCATTATAACACACTGTCACCACTGAAATTTTAACATTATCCACTTATTCAGTAATTAATAAACCTTATAACTTTACAGGGATTTCCTCCAGCGATACAATCAGCAGGGATAGACTTTGTGACGACGCTACCAGCAGCTATTATACTTCGCGCTCCAATTATTACCCCTTTCAATATTATGCATCGTGTCCCAATTAAAACATCATCCTCAATTATTATTGGAGCGGATTTTGCCCTAACATTATCTAAAAATTGTCCCTTCTCAACCACTTGTCTACTGTTTCTCACTCGATAGTCAAGACTATGGGCATCAGTATCCATAATTAAACAGTCACCACCAATATTTACATTATTACCTATAACAATTTTCTCCTTTGCCCATAAGCAAGCTGAGGATATACCGGTAAAATTTCCTATTATAATAGAGGCGTTACCTTCTACAAATATCTTCCCCCGAATATTTCTACATAGAGGATTGATACCATCTCCTGAAGAAAAGGTAAAATTATCGCCTATTACAAGTTTCCCCCCTCTGATTATAGTTAGATAAAAACGATCGTATACACGTAAATTAGCACCGTATTTAACACCAAAAAAGTTAAAAATTAATCTATTTACGTAAATATAAGCTAATTTGCGTAACTTAGGATAAACCCTAAATGCTTTTCTTACTAAACCTCTGGTGATCATAATATTCTTTCAGTTTATCAAAGTCTGTAAGTAATAGCCAATTCTTACGAAACCAATCTTCTGTTCTGTTCCACCATTGAATCTTTAATAGGAACTCTATATCTTCAGGAGCATATCTGTATTTTAAAACTTTTGCTGGTACCCCCCCTACAACAGCATAAGGAGGAACATTTTTCGTAACAACTGCATGTGCAAGAATAACTGCTCCATCACTAATTTTTATTCCTCCAACCAAAAAAACTCCTTCCCCAATCCAGCAGTCATTGCCTATTTCAACACCATACTTTTTTTCATCATCAGCGAAGCTTAACTCATTATAGCATTGACGAGTAGCGAATGTACTACCATTTTGAGCAAATGCTGGATTTAATGAAAAAAAACATGGAGCTGTTGAAACATATGGGTAAGTGTATGGATGATGACCCTGGTTGCAACGTACACAAGGTCCTATCGAAGAAAATTTACCTATTTTACCATCAATTTTCGAAAAGGGTCCTATATACGAGCCATAACCCAAATATCCATTAAAAACCACGTGGGGATGCAGTTGATTCATGCCCTCGAAAATCGATTTTAATCCAATACTATCACTGAATCTAAACTTAACCTTTTTTCTCCACTTTATTTTTAAATAGATATATTTTACAATCTTTTTTATCATACTACGATTTTATCATCCGTTTAAGCTTTCTTTTAACTCTATTAAATGAACAATTCATCAAGAGCGAATAATAAGCTATCATTTTGGCATATGTACAGTATAGATGGTAATCTTTGTAACTATTCTTTAAGTATTCTATTCTACTAGGATAAGTTCTTAATACTTCATTCACACACTTTCCATAAACAATGTTTTTCCATAAATTTTCAGAAACAGATGGTAAAAAGCACAAATAATCCCTGTTCCATCTTTTCTGGTTGACTTTACTAGCCTCGGCATATGAAGTTTCGTATATCATTAAGACATCTGGAATCAGTTTAATCTTACAATGTTTGAAGCATCTGAATAAGAAATCTAAATCCTCATATCTAGAATATTGGTTATTATATGGTTCAAGTTTAGCAAGTATTGTTGGCATTATAAAAGATCCTGTCCTCAAAAATAACTTATTCAAAGCCCAAGCTTTATAAATATCATCTTCCGATTCATAAACCTTATGTTTTCTGATAGAAAAAAATTCTAACTGTTCTTGAGGTGTCTTTATAAGAAAATTACCTCCAATAATTGTATGAGTGTCATTAATATTTGTAACAAGGCATTTTAATGCTTCTGGCAAAAGAAGATCATCTGCATCTAAAAACAGAATCCATTCACCTTTTGCTTTGAAAATCCCTTCATTACGAGCAGCTGAGACTCCAGCATTTGATTGTTCAATTAAAACTACTCTCTTATCTTGAATTTCTTTAACCTTTTCAACACTTTTATCAGTGGACCCATCATTAATCACCAATAATTCAAAATTGGTGTAAGATTGAGATAATACTGACTCAATCGTATGTTTAATTGAACATTCTTTATTATAAAGAGGAATGATAACTGAAACTAAGACACTCATTTAATCAATAGAATCAACATTATTAGACATTATAAATTAAAAAAAGACAGAGAGTCCAGACGATACCTCTCTAAAGTCTTCATATCAGCTACCCCAATCTCTTCCGGATACGTCCTGGAATTCTCTGAGACAAGATTTTTTTCTAAATTAAATAATTTTAAAAGTGAAGTAAATCTCGTCATTCCCCTTCCGGAATTGCCAATTGCTATAAATGGTTTTCCAAATATTATCGAGAAAACACATGCATGAAAACTATCCGTGATAACCAGTTCTGCATCCATATATCCTCCGAGCCAAGATTCAATAGAGGGAAACATTTTTACTTTTGAGGGTTTTACGATACCATTAAACGGTGTCAAGTGCTTATCATAAGCGACCTTATTAATTAGTTCCCTTTTTGAAGGGGTCGGATCCAAAATACAACAAAAAAGATTTCCTATTGATTTAGGTACTCGGGCAGCTTGCAACAAGATAGTGTAATCTTCTTTTGTCAGGAGTAATGTAGGATCCAGCACATGCCTTCCACTTATTCCAAAATAATCTTGACATATTTCTTTTCCGGAATCTTCTCTAAAAGTCACGGCATCAAATCTTTGTAATGCTTTACCACATTCTAGAATTTCCTTTTCCGAATATTCAGCCAAATTATCTGTGCCAAAAGACGCAGCGTATGCTAATCTCTTTATACTCCAATCCCTTGTAAAATCTAAAAATGCATCCTTAACTGGAGCTTTCCATGCCCCTCTGAAATAATCTGCACGCCATATCTGATCACTACCAACTACGATAGCATCATAATCTGTAGGTTTCACATCCTTTAAGGTCCGTATCTTCCTAAGATGTGTATATTTATGGATAAACCTGTTTATATAGCGTTTGGTAATATACGTGGAGGGAAAAGCTTTAATTTTTTTAAGTAAACCAACAACCTTATTACTCTCTTTCTTGGGTACTTTTTGCAGTATATCGACTTTATGACCATTTCTCTCTAATATTGTCTGTAGAGCATATGCTTGAAGAATACCCCCGTAATTGGTATGTAAAGGTAATGTTAAAATTGCTATTCTCATTCTATTTTATTACATTACTATTTAATTAGGAGAAGGAATATGGTCAAATATTTTTCTGATTAGTGTATTTTCAACATCTTTTCCACTATCCTTCCCAGTTTCCAATATACTTTTTTGGAGAAGTTTGGATTAAGAGTTTTATTAATTGCTAAAAGTCCACATTTGTGATAGGTTTTCCAAAAATAATTATACTTATTAGGCATAATTGCACTCTTCTCAATGGCAGGATTATTTGCCAATCCATCTTCATAGGTCACTTCTGAAACCAATATAGGCAATGAATGTAAATTGTTAGCACCCCAAACAGTATTTACTAACACCAATGATACACCTTTATCAGTATACAGTTCTGGATAAGTATTTTCAATCCCCCAAAAATCTGCCAATGTTAAATCAGAATGGGACTTACCGCATTTGGCAGGACAGGAATAACACGCTGGACGTAAATATAAATCCCTTAGGAAACCCAGCATATAGATATTATCATAATACGGTTCGAAGAGTACTTCTTTCTCTTCACTTTTATTAAAAGTGGACTGAAAATACGGTTTTTTGTCGCCATTACAGACTTCAGCTTGGACTGAAAAGCCGAATTTTTTCCATCCTAATCTCTTGTCTCGGAAGTTTATTCTGGTTATCGCAGGCTTTCCTCCACTTAGTTCATATTGAAAAGCAGTATTATTTTTTGCTGCTATCAGGCGTGTCACAGAGTCAATATAAGTACGCCATATTCCAGGACTGGGTACCCCATGGCATACGAAGTCTACTTTTAAAAGTTGAGAACCGTAGTCCTTTTTCAAATATCTGCCTAATCCTGCAATTTGACAGGGTGTCCCACTAAAAAGTACTCTTCTTCCACAATTTAAAAACTCTTTTGCTTTTTTATAAGACTCTCCCACCTTACTTTGAACGTACTTAGAAGTCTGGAAATCACCAATTCCTTCAGTTACCTCGGTATAATCATGAATGACCATCCAATTCTTATCAAACCTTGCACCAAAAACAACTCCTCCATCATCAATTACGGCTTTTGCCAAAGCATAAAAGACCCCACCTGAAGAAGATTGAGATAAAACAAAGTTATTATTATTTATAGCTGCATAGACATTAATTGGCTTCTCTTCTGAACTTTGGTTAATCACTGGACACACTTTTTCACAGAGTCCACAATCTATACATTGCTTCAAATCAACAGATGGATAACTAAACCCTTGATCATCTTCTACCATCGTAATGCATTGTTTAGGGCAAATCTGAACACATGCATCACATCCGACACAATCTTTCTTTCGCTTAATATTTATCATGGAATGTTAAATTCTCTTAAGTAACTTTCTTATACTACCCACAAAACTTGATAACCCTAGTATTCCCACATAATACATTACGCTAATTTTTTTGCTTCCTATCTTATTTCTGGTTATACGTCTATACTCGTTCCGTAGATCCTTCTTATTATCAAATTGATATGCTAAGCGGAACCTCTCTTTAATATACTTGTTTTTAACTTTATCAATGTAGGTTTGTTTTTCTGGTTGGTCTAAATTCTTTATATTTTCTAAGGTATCAAGTAAAGTATGTTCGTAAACCTTAAGTCTACGTAAACAGGATTCATAACCTATATAGCCTCCTCTACTATGAGATGCTGTTCTTATCGTCACATAATGAAGGTGATGAAGAATAGTCTTACATGTATAATTATAAAGAATCGGTAAATATAGCTGCCAATTCTGTCCGGCATCTTTTTGAGTATACATCCCTCGCTTTAGCGTAGCTTGTAAATACTCTGTTTTAACCATATAACCAATAGGTGCAAAATAGAATCCATTTAACGCAAGGAGGCAATCGTAAAATAATTTCTTACTATCTTCTGAACAAGTAGCGTTTTTACCTATCTCACTGATGAAAATAAGCTCGGTAGCATCCTCTACATACATACCTTGCGTCCTCACCATTCCAACAGATTCAGCAGAGGTTTTAAATTCATTCACCATCATAGCTATGGCTTGATCAGAAGAATAATAATCATCACTATCAGGCCATGTAAGGTATTCTCCTCGCACATAAGACAATCCTTCCTTTATTGCTACAGATTGACCTTGATTTTTCTGATAAAGGTACTTGAAAGTATAGCCTCTGGAGACAAATAACGGTTCATATTGCTCTAAAATCTCACGAGTATTGTCGACTGAGCCATCATCTATCATGATCATCTCGATATAAGGATAAGTCTGTCTTAAGACTGAATCTAATAATCGACTCACATAACTACCACTATTATAGCATGGCGTAACAATACTTACTAAATCTTTCGTAAACCCCATTTTTTAAACACAGATTTAAGGTAACTCTTAACTAGCACTTTTTCATTTCCTTTTGCCACAATTAGATATGAAGAGAGTAGTATCGTGATTGTTGTACCTACGCATACAAACAAAACACGTAAAATTTCATCATGTACATTTAAAGAAATTCCATATCCTATGCCAAGAGCCAATATGGCTAAGAAAAAACATGGACACAACACATCAATAAGATAGTGTCTCAAGCTCAATTGGCTTAGAGTCTTATTTAAAGTAACAAGATTTACGATACAACCAACTAGGACAAATACTATATTTAAAATCAATGGAAAATAAATTGATAACCCAACCTTGAACGCAAAATAAGTAATTGGTAGGACAGATAGATAGATAGTGCCATTTATGAAACTTGGGCGTCTTATATCTCCAGTCGCATGAACTCCTGTAACCAATACGGTGGATAAGGCAGCAAAAAAAAGAAATCCCACAGTGAATCTTGCGAACCATACTGAATATTTAGGAACTTCATCTAACCAAAGCTCCAAGATGAATTTCATCTCGATAATTAAAGGGACCGAGATCAACAATAGTAACACAAAGATGATTTTTGATGCCGTAATAATAAGCCCAGAGCATCTGTCAAAGTTTCCTGCAGCATAAGTTTTTATAATCTGTGGTTTGACGGCAGTTATGATATTACTCGAAAAAGATCCCACAGCTGATTGAACCTGATTAGAAATTCCATAGGCAGTATTTGCCACAACACCAAAGAACATATTAAGAAGGATATTTACACCTTGCCCTCTTGCAACATTGCTTAGGTTCCCATATAAGTCCCAGCCGAAAAATTTAAACATTGGTTTAAACAGTCTTTTTTCTACTTTTATTTTACTACTACATTCAGTAAATTTATTCATACAATAAAAAGCATATAATAAAAATATCAAAATGGAACATATGAATGTCATTCCTGAATATGCAAATAGTTTTTCTGATAGAAAGACACCTAGAAGAAGTGCTATAACTAAATGTAAAACTGAATTTAAAATCTCAACTACCGCGTATACACCCATTTTTTCATGAGCTATTAACGCAGCCATATAGGGAACTTTAATTATATTTATTAGAGTACTAAAAATTGCAAATTGGTAAACCCATATCGCTTGAGGAAGTACAGAGGATGGCAAATTTATATGATGATTTACAAACCATAGTCCTACAGTTTCTAAAAGAAGTCCTACTAAACCCGCTATCAATAGATGTATTATGAATGAACTTCCGAAAGTTTTTCTCAATACCGAAGGATCCCTATTTTCTTGCTCATAGGTAAGGAATCTCGTTGTGGCACCGGTCATAGCTGAATTCAAAAAGCTTATCAGGGCAACAATGCCTCCCAAAACATTATATACACCGTAATCATCAACACCAAGTTGATGAAGCACAATACGGGAAGTAAATATAGAAATGCCCATAGAGATGAACATTCTTATATATAACATTACCGTATTCCTAGCTATTCTTTTATTATGGTTCTCAGCCATTATCTTATCTTAAACCTCTACATAGTAGAGAGTAAGGGAAAGCCTCTATGGGTGTTTATTCCTCTATGGGTGTTTATTTAAGAATTCCTTTGCATCCTAAGTTTAGGACTAATGTATACCTCTTTAAATTCAGGGAAGTATTTCTTCAATTCCGCTATGGTCTTGATCGGAATCGGATTTGAATTGTCAGAGGTATGTTTGCCCTGTATGAGTTCGAATGGAAGAAGATCGGTGACGATTTCTTCCTTGGCTTGGGGTAATAAAAAATAGCTACCGGATTTCTCGCCGATAACTACGTTATTCTTGCCACCTAAATGCCAGAGGATGTCCCATTGGCCGTCGCGGACGTAGGTCTTGCTCTTGTAAAGTTTCTGGAGAATGGACTCCGTTAACGGAACGTTTATATCTGAATTCATACGTTAGTGTCCGAAGACGATATGTAGGTTAGGTCTGCCTTAAGGTAACGACGAGAGGAGGAGAGGAAGGTTTTGAGGGCCTTCCGGGTTAATGGGTCGAGGGAGGAGGGCAAGGCGTAGAGGCTTGGGCGGAGGGAGGTGAAGAGGCGCTGTTTGAAGGCTTTTTGGCTGGCGCCTTCGTAGACCCAGAGATCGGTTTCCATCAGGATCGATGCTTTGCTCAGGAGGTCGTAGAGGGAATCGGCATTATTGGCGGATGGATAGGCTTTTGGGGTGCTGGAGGAAGAGACGATACGGGAAGCTGAGGGAGAGGCGATGCGGGAGGAGGCGTGGGTGTACGAGGTGAGGTCTTTGTACCAGCGGTCGAGGATGGTGGTTGACCATTGGAGGGGTCGGCCGAAGTAGAGGGGATCGCGACGGGAGAGGCCGGCGTTGATGCGGCGGTACAATATGTAGGGATCTACTTCTTTGTTGCCTCTTATACGTGCTTCGAAGGCCGCCATCGTGTATTTGTTGAGGAAATCGGGGTCGGCTGGAATGCCGTACAAGGCTCTGTGTGCCATGTCATAAGTAGAGAGGAGGGATAGCGCTTCGCCGGGGGTCAAGCTGTCGATTTGCTTGCGCACGGATTTCAGCCAGTCTTTCATTTCGCGTCTTACGCGCTTCAATACCACCTTGTCGCGTGACGCCTCATCTTGTAGGAAAAGGCCGGCTTCGTTTGCCGTCTGGCAAAGAGCTGTTCCGGTGGAAAGCAGATCTTCGGCACTTGCTGATCCTGTACCTACCGAGGCACTTGCAGCAGCTTCTGTGGAGCAGCCTACCGCGGGTTTGGGGGATATTATTGAGGATGCAAGAGGTGAAATCATAAGAATTATGAAAGATTGTAACCCGGACTAAGAGTAAACCTGAAAAATCCAGACTTACAGAAGCAAAACACTATGCAAGAACTGGTGCGGTCAGGAGAGGTAGTGGGCGTATTCGGTGAGGAGTGTGGTCTTGGCTTTGGAGTCGGCGGGGAGCTTCCGGAGTGTCGAGCGGGAGGCGGTGAGGCGTTCGGTGTCACGGTCGAGGACACCCATGATCAGGTTGATCAGGCCTTTGGTCCAGTCGTTGGTCACGCTGTCGCGGAGTTTCTGGAAACGCGCCCACGCTTTCTCGGAGGCGGCCGTGTCGCCGATCAACCGTCCGGCGGCGTGGAGAAGCAGCTGCATCTTGGCGTCGAGCTTGCGGTTGTTGAGTTTCGCCTCGCCCATGCGGCCGATGAAGACTGAGAGTTTGGCGGCCAATGCCACGGGTAGTTCCTCGCCGGCTGTGTAGTGGCGCAGGGCTTTCAGCAGCTGGGGCACGAAGGCGTCGATCTGGTCGTTGGCGCGGGTGGCGTTTTTCGAGAACTCAAGTACGCGGACATCGGTGGCCTTTACGTTGAAGGCGATCGTGCCTACCTTGTTATATACGTTGAGCACGATGTTGCCGGTCTTGCTCTTGGCGTTGGGCATGTAGTGGCCCACGAGTCCGGGGAAGTCGCCGCGCACCACCTCCACAAGGTCGCCGTCCTCGAGGTCGATGTCGTCGAGGGGGAAGTATGGAAGACAGTTTTTGTATGCCCGGGCGATGTTCTTGAAGTGGGACATCCGGCGGTCGTCGATCACGGCGTAGCGTTCCTCGCTGCCGTGGTCGATGAGGAAGGAGAAGCCGTTGGGCTGGCCGCAGAGGCGCTTGACTTCCTCGAAGGTGCCTTTGACGAATACGTAATGGAAAGTGAGGTTGGCGGTGCGGAATTTCGTCTCGCCCTTGCGCTCTTCCTTAATTACATAGGTGGGGGCGAAGATCTCGAGGTGCGTTTCGTTGGCGGAGTTGAAGCGTTCGACGGTCTTGTCGGCGCGGTCGCGGAGGGACTGGGGGATGTGGTTCAAGACATACCAAAGGCTCTCGGTCTTCATTTTTTGGAACTCGGTGGGCTCCCGGTCTTCATTTTTGGAGCTCGGAATTTCCTGGCTTCGCCGGAAATTTTTTAGGCTCCAAAAATGAATGACCGCTCGCGGAGGGTGCAGGTACTTTTGGATTTTGGGCTCCAAAAATGAATGACCGCTCGCGGAGGGTGCAGGCTTTGCCTGCTGTGGATTG
>CAZUNU010000053.1:0-8217 GCA_964622105.1 uncultured Sangeribacter sp.
AAGAAGAAAATGCCCGAGACGGCGAGAGCGGCAAGGAATGAGAGGCGGATCATCAAGCCGCTCTTCTGGGCCTTGAGCGCCCATATGGCCCATACGAACACAGCCACAGTGACGATGACGTAGATGAGGGCGCCGCTGTTGAAGCTCATGTGGAGGCCGTTGACGAAGAAGAGCTCAAACTGCTGGGCCACCTTGATGAAGCCCGGCACGAGTCCGTAGAGCACGAGCACGATGATGGCGAAGCCCACGAGGAGGGTGATGATCGACTTCAGCAGGTTCATGTCGTTCCATTTCCTGTAGGCGAATACCAGCACGATGGCCGGGATACAGAGAAGGTTGAGGAGATGCACGGCTATGCTGACGCCGATGATATAGGCTATGAGGATGAGATAGCGGTCGGAGTGAGGAAGATCAGCCCGGTTTTCCCATTTCAGGATGAGCCAGAATACGAGGGCTGTGCAGAACGAGGAGAATGCATACACCTCACCCTCCACGGCTGAGAACCAGAATGTGTCGCTCCAGCAATAGGCGAGAGAGCCTACAAGGCCGCTCCCCATTATGGCTATATACTGCTGCAGGGAGATCTCGGATGTCTGTGAATCCTTTACAATGAGGCGACGCACGAGATGCGTGATAGTCCAGAAAAGAAGCAGGATGGTGAGGGCACTCAAGAGGCCGCTCATGGCGTTGACCATCACGGAGATTGAGCCCGCGTCGGGAGCGAAGTTGGCGAAGAAACGGGCAGTGAGCATGAAGATAGGGTTGCCTGGCGGGTGACCGATCTCAAGCTTGTCAGCCTGGATTATGAACTCTCCGCAGTCCCAGTAGGAAGCGGTAGGCTCAAGTGTGAGCCAGTAGGTGATCAGCGCGACAACGAATACGAGCCATCCGCCGATGTTGTTGATGAGGTTATATCTTTTGGAAATCATTCCTGTATTGGTTGATGGTTGGTTTTATCGAGGGGTGATGGTGAATGTGATTGATCCGCGGGTGGATGTGGCGCCTTTCTTTGCCGACCATCGGGCCTGACGTGCGGCCGCCTCGCATTTGCGGCGTATGTTGGCGTCGGCGCTTCCGGTAGCGGAAGCCTCTGTCACCCGTCCCTCTGCATCGATCACAACGTTGACTGTCACTATCGTCTTATGTCGTAGGGCCACGTCAGGTTTCGGGCAGCTGATGAAGGTGCGTCCGTGAGCGTTGCCGCTTACTCCTACGCCATCTCCGCCGGCTCCGGAGGTGCCCTTGTCGGAGCCTTCCGTCTGTCCGTTCTTAGGCGCAAACTTGTTGGCTACGGAACTTGTGGCTTTCTGGCGTTCCTTGTCGGTCAGCGAGGGTTCCTCTTTTTTCACCGGGCTCTCCTTTTTCTGGGTTATCTCCTTCTGCACAGGTTTCACCACCGGATCGGGTTTCTCACCGGGATCTACGATCTCCGCGTGGTCTTCCGGCGCCGGGTCAGGCTCCCCTTTCAGCGATGGAGCAGGTTTGGTGGAGGTGTTCACCGAGGTTTCCTCTCCGAGGTCTACGAGTTCAGGTTCGAGAAAGAATTCCTCCTCTTCCGGAAGGATTTCAGGAGTAGAGGATTCGACGAGTAGCTGTCTGTCGAAAGAGATGCCTCCGAAGAAAAGCACCAGCAGCAGCACGAGCGTGACCAGGAAAGTCAGCCCTGCGGCTATGGCACGGTCTTTATCCTCTTTTTTCATTTCTGACTGATTTTATCATTTCTGGGAGCTGCGTGTGGCGAGCACAAGCTTGAGATTGTTGCGTGCGGCCATGTCGAGCACGTCGATCACCCGGGCGTAAGCCACTGTGCTGTCGGCATAAAGGGCCACAGCACGCAGGGAATCCTGTTGCTGTATGAGCTTGAGGCCGGCAAGGAGCTCATCGCGGCTCACGTGGCGTGCCTCCGAATTCTCCTGAATCGAGTCGTTGCGGTCGGCCACGAGATATAGCTGCGAATCGGCATCAATATATACCTCCGTCGCAGGCTTCAGCGAGGTCTGCTCGCTGCTCTGGGGGAGATTCACGTCGATGGCAGCCGGAAAGATCAGAGTAGATGTCACCATGAAGAAGATGAGCAGCAGGAAGATCACGTCTGTCATCGACGACATGGAGAATGTATCGAGTGTCTGGAAATTCTTTTTTAGAGCCACTTTATGAGAAATTCACTTTATGAATAAACTGTTGTGAGATAAAGCATCGCCTGATCAGGCCGGTTCGTTGAGAAGATCCATGAACTCCATTGTCTTTGATTCCAGGGAGTTCATGATCCGGTTGACGCGCGACACGAGGAAATTGTAGGCGAAGAGGGCTGCGATACCTACCACAAGGCCGGCCACGGTGGTGACGAGTGCCTGATAGATGCCCGATGAGAGCACTGTTATATTGGCCGATGTGCCGGCGTTGGCAAGAGCAAAGAAAGCCTCGATCATACCAACGACTGTGCCGAGGAAGCCGAGCATGGGCGCTCCGGCGGCGGTGGTTGAGAGCCATGTGAACCCTTTGCCGAGATTCGCCACCTCAATATTGCCGGTATTCTCGATAGCCACGAGCACGTCGTTCATCGGTCGGCCGATACGGTTTACACCTTTCAGGATGAGACGCGCATAGGGGGTGTCGGTGCGCTTGCAAAGGTTCACAGCGTTGTCGATGTCCCCTTCCATGATGTAGTCGCGGATGCGTTTCATGAAAGTCTCGTCGTTTTTCGACGCACGGTGAAGCGCGAAACAGCGTTCGATGAAGATGTAGATGCTCACGAGCAGGAGCACCGCGAGAGGGATCATGATGTAGCCGCCGTCCATGACGAGCGACCAGAATGAAAGCTTCTCCATTACAGGATTATGATGTTGTTTTAAAGTAGAGACGAATGGTTGAAATGTAGTTGGTATGCATGCCGTCTGGAATTAGGCTGCATCAGCTGCGCAGACACTCGAGATATCTCCGGATAGTCTCGCCGATGCCCAGATAGAGCGCATCAGAGATCAGGGCATGGCCTATGCTTACTTCATCAAGAAGGGGGAGAGACTTATGGAAATAAGCGAGATTGTCAAGGTTGAGGTCGTGGCCGGCATTCAGACCGATTCCGGCCTTTATGGCCTCTTCGGAAGCAATGACGAAAGGCGCCACAGCAGCCTCACGGTCATGATGATATCCATCGGCATATGGCTTGGTATAAAGCTCTACTCTGTCGGCTCCGATTTCAGCGGCTTTTCTCACCTGTGCCGGGTCGGCATTCACGAAAATCGAACTGCGTATACCCTCGCCACGCAGATAATCGCATATGCGGCGAAGGAAGTCGGCATTGGCGATTACATCCCAGCCGGAGTTTGATGTCACCTGCGATGGCGCATCGGGCACGAGCGTGACTTGCGCGGGTTTGGCATCTGCCACGAGATATAGGAAATTGTCTGTGGGATAGCCCTCGATATTGAATTCGGTGGTGACAACGCGCGCAAGCTCGAATACGTCGCGGTGGGTGATATGACGTTCGTCGGGACGAGGGTGCACGGTTATGCCCTGTGCGCCGAGCTTCTCGCAGTCTATGGCAAACTTGACCACATCGGGCACATTTTCTCCGCGAGCGTTGCGGAGCGTTGCCACTTTGTTGATATTAACACTTAATCGGGTCATATTCAATGTTTTCCGGTCGATAAAGTCGGACGGAGCCGACATGAGGAGTAATGAAAAAAATAAAAACTCGGCGACTTTCTGTGAAAATCGGCACGAAATTTGTAATTTTGAACTTACAAAAGTATAAAAAAACGTGGTGAGGACAAAGAAAAATACCAAATTAAGACGTTTTTTAAGTAGTTTTCACTTTGAAACCGTCTCGGATTTTTATACGGGCTAAACACCGGGGCCAGTCCCCGATTATGAAAGAAAGGAATATTTTTATGACAGCAAGAGAGATATTATCCCCGGGGAAAACGGTGGCGCAGAGCCGGCCGGTGCGTTGCATCGAGGCCGACATGCCTCTACTCGAGGTGCTCCCGCGTCTGCTCGACACTCCCCGACATGAAGTGGGTGTAAGTGAGGACGGTGTCTCGCTTGGCGTCATTGACCAGACCTCTCTCCTCGAAGGTCTCGGAAGGATGATAGCCCCCCGCGACGATTGCAGTGTCATCACGATAGAGTGCAGTCCGGAGGAATACAGCGCGAGCAGCCTTGCGCGTGCTGTGGAAGACAGCGACACTCATCTGGTGGATCTGCTTACAGCTCCGGATGCCGACGGACATCTGAAGGTGACTCTCAGGGTCAGGAATTCTGATCCGACATCTACAGTGCGCAGCCTTGAGCGTTACGACTACCGGGTGGTGGAGGCCCACGGCTCGGGTTCGAAAATGAACGATGCCGTCGTGGCTGCCGAGAGGCTCAGGGCGCTCCAGGTGCTTCTCAATGTGTAGCATATTACATTCAGTCATACATAATGGATAATCGCATAGCCATATATGGAAGCCGCAGGCAAGCCGCCTATCTCAAGGAGCTTGCCGGGCTTTTTTCGTTTATGCATGATGCCGGATTTAAGGTGGCGGTGCACCCCAAGCTTTACAATTATCTTGCGGGAGAACAGATAGATATGAAAGGGGCGGAGTCAACGCTCTGGGTGCCTGAAGACACTTCGCTTGTGCTGAGCATCGGCGGCGACGGCACATTCCTTCGTGCAGCCCGTTGGGTAGGGCGCCGTGAGATACCTGTGTTGGGTGTAAATACAGGTCATTTAGGCTTTTTGGCAGGCTGCTCCATGGACGATGTGGAGGATATGATCGGCCGGATATGCCGGGGCGATGTGGTGATAGAGCGCAGGATGCTCCTTCATGTCGAGAGCCGTGATCTCCCTGACAAGGCATGGCCATATGCGCTCAACGATGTGTCGCTTCTGAAAGAGGATTGCGCTTCGATGATCACGGTGAAAGCGTGGGTCAATGGAAACTACCTTGCAGATTACCGGGCCGATGGTTTTGTAGTGTCAACTCCTACAGGAAGTACCGCCTATAACCTTTCGGCCGGTGGTCCGATTCTCGAACCAACGATCAACTGTATGTCGCTCGTAGCCGTGGCTCCCCACACTCTTACAGTGAGGCCACTGGTGATAGGAGGGGATTCGGAACTGGAACTCAAGATTGAGAGTCGCACGGATGAATTCCGTCTGAGTCTCGACGGCGAGAGCTATCCCTTGCCTGCCGGAGAGAAAGTATGGATCCGTAGGGCCGATTTCTCCACCCTGCTCGTTCGCCGAAAAGACTCCAACTTCGCCACCATCCTCCGCGACAAACTCAACTGGAACCTCTGAGGAGGAAATGAGTATGATACGGAGAGAGGAAGAGCAAGCAGTGGAATTCAAAAATAATTATAAAATAATTATAAGGAGTTCATGATTTGAAAAAAGCGTTCATTTGTAAGAAAAAGCGTTCATGAATTTTTAGGATGGTTCAATTTCAATGCGGGGTATTGTTACTATTGAAAATTTTTGTTCCATGGAACAAAAATTTTCAATAGTAAAGTAGTAAATAGATCTCTATTCTCCAAGTAATCAGTGTTTTTTACTCTTCAATATTGTCTTAAACTCCTGTTTTGAGGTCAATTCCAAAGGCACCTTTCAGAATAAGGCAGTCGAAGCAGAGAGCGTGTTGGCGGTTGACTCACGTCTTCTTGGTAATTATGATTTACGAGATACTGAGGTAAGGATTTCCAACCGTATCCAGTGATGGGATGTCGGTAGTCCTTGCGTCGACATTAAAATAATCGCCATTTAGCTGTAAGCTTCCCTGCTTAATTAGCTAAATGGCGATTATTTATTGGTGCCTATTCAAACAGGATTAAACATGATGATAGGCCGAATATGTCGCAACCAACATTTTCTATCTGACTACCTTTCGTGTAGAACCATTTGAGAGTTTCAAGATATAGACTCCCTTTGCACCATTATTCCACTTTTCAATGGCATTATTGCCATTTATATCGTAAGCTGAGGTAATCCTGACGTTGCTATCGGGCACGACAAGATCATCTACTGCTGCATCCGGCAACGCCTCAAGATTGTACTTCCACAAATCCGCTTCATTCCTATATAATTCATAAGACTCTTCAGGCACATAAATGGTAATCAGCTGAGCCCCTGCCCATTCAAGGTCAGTTAGTGGTCCATCGAATACCGGCGGAATCTCTGAGTGGAAATAAATTGATTCAAGTGGCTTCCAAGTACTGAGAGCATATTTACCTAAATATTTACATGAAGCTGGAATACTGATAGTTGTTAATTTCGTAAAAGAAATAAATTCCCTTCCTATCGAGTCAACTCTTTCAGGCAGCTTAAGTGAGGTAAGCTTCCTGCAATCGGTAAACGCATAATCATGAATAGTGAGCGGTACCGATCCAACACTGGTAGAACGGGTTTCCGCATCTGCAAAAGTCACATTTTCGAGATTCTCACAGCCATTAAACATGCTCCTTGGGAGGTTAGTTACCTTAAACCCAATCACCACTGTTTTGAGTGAATCGCAATTTGCAAAAAGATTTTGGCTATTTTTAATTGATGAGGAAGAGCTTATTGATATGAATTTCCTAACATTGAATTCTACGTGGCGTATGTCTTTACATTTCTCAAACACACCTTCTCCGATTGTGTCCACTGTCTCCGGTAACATAACTGATTCAAAACCCTTAGTACCCCCGAATGCACTGGAGCCTAAATATTTTACTTTATCCAAGATCAATTTTGAATTAATCTCAAATCCTCCAAAGGCATCGTCACCTATATGTACCAAGTTGTGAGGAAAGTTGTTTATTACTCCTCCTATTCCTCTCCATCTTCCATAGCCAAAACAAGCATCGCCTACATATGCTAATCTCGAATTTTCAGGATCCTCAAACTCAATTTTTACAGAGGGTTGTATTTCAAAAAACATACGATCAAATAAACGTGTAACCTGAGAGCCGATTACAATCTTTTTTACCGACGAGTCACAAATTGAACTCGGCGACCCCATTTCCCAATCCAGGAAGTGATAGTGAAGATCCTTACTATTAATATAGAGGGTTCCTACAGCTGTCTGACGGAATACCTCCCCTCCTATATAGTGCAGGCTCTCGGGAAGTGTAGCCTGAGATAGAGTGGTGCAGTTATAGAAAGCTTGATATTCCAGTTGCTCCAGATTTTCAGGCAAGTTGCACCAGAACTTGGGACAGTATGCAAAAGCATACTGGCCAATCCGTTTTAACGACGAAGGCAACTTCACCTCTCCCAATACCTTGAAACCTTGAAATACATTATTACCTATTTCTCTGAGCGACTCAGGCAGTTGCAGGGATTTCACTTTTTCTTTCACCTCCGTCGGAAAGCCAAATCCATCGCTGATAGCAACAGTGCCTTCACGTAAAGCGAAAGTGTCAGAGTCAGGTTTATACGAACTGTCGTATTCATAGGCTACATTGGCGATATAATATACGCCATTCTCACTTCCAATATTTTTTATCCAAGGGGTGCCTTCAAATGCACGATGTCCAATTTGGATTACTGAGTTGGGTATATTTATCTCATCAAGATTTTTACATTCATAGAAGGCATCGCTTCCAATACGCTCCAATCCTTCTGGTAAGGTAATACTTTTGAATGGAACACGACTAAAGGCATCGTCTTCAATAACTTTTAATGACGAAGAGAGGATGACATCCGATATATTGGTTTTACTGAATGTTCCCGCCTTAATTGTATCCAGTTTACTAATATTTATATCACCGGTTATATTTTTTGCTCCCTCAAATGCTCTTTCACCAATTGATTTCACATTATCCAAATTTATTGATATAATTTTGGATGCTTGAAATGCACAGTCTCCAATTTCTTTAACAGTAGGAGGTAGGATTACTTCTTTTATAGCAGTATTGCAAAATGCTCCCCCTTCAATCGTCTTCAGATTAGAAGGCAGTACTACATTTTCAAGTACTTCACAATATCCAAATGCGCTTCCCCCAATAGTAGTAATATTACTGGGCAGAACGACTTCCTTTAAGGCATTAGCCTTCTCAAAGATCATTTTGCCTACATTAGGAAGCGATTCAGGAAGTATAACTTTTTCAAATGATTGATTGTCTTTAAAAGCTCCTGAGAGATCATTACAGAAGATATGGTTGTATACGTTGGTACCTCCTAAGCCACTACTCTTAGAATCCACGTAAACTTGATAAGTATCGGAGATATAATAAACATTGTACCTAAATCCA
>CAZUNU010000053.1:8317-16230 GCA_964622105.1 uncultured Sangeribacter sp.
ATCCACGTAAACTTGATAAGTATCGGAGATATAATAAACATTGTACCTAAATCCATAAGCTCCGCCACTACTTCCTACCATTATGGTTCGATAAGATTCATCACCGGGTACGAGAGTAACTGCACTTAAGTCAAGCGTCTCTACAATACCTAATGTGTTGAGGTATTTAATATCTGCTGCATTAAGGCCTCCCTTGATGGTCAATGATTCAAAACGGGTGGATTCAAGATTCTCAATAATCTCCTGCAAAGTCCCTGGCTCAGTCACTTCCACCACCTCCTTGGTGGCTTGTGCATGGAGTGAAAGTTGTGCACACCAGAGCATGGCGATTACACACAACAAATTCTTAGTCATACGATTCATGTGTTAATTATATTTTATGTTACAATAAGGTATAGTATAGCCTATTCCTAATGGCAAAAGGAATAGAAAGTAAAGATAATTGATGTCTGTTGCTTGATGAGAGTCGGGGTTAAATATCGGAAGCTCTCAATCCGAAAGGTTAGTATAAAAAGTGCGTGAGAGCGATACCTTCTGTCCGTCCCACGTACCGAGGCCCTGGAATTGCCCACCACAATAGAACGGACAGTGCAGAAGCCTCACGCAGACGTATGTATGTAATCTCACGAGATAGCGTTCACAGGCTACCCCGGAAAATATATACATATCCGCATAAGTCGTCTACCGCTGTCTCATTCCTGACTGTGGTTGAAAATTTTCCAGGTTTTCGGTACGTCAAGAAAGAGCGTCGAGTAAAAACGCCTTTTAATAATTGAAAAACAGGCTCGCCCCTCCGGGCAGCCATTATTACCATTTCCCCTCCCGCTTTATCCCTCCACTTGAAACGTTGGCACTTTTAAATATTGACCACGTTCCTGTTTGGGCTTCTGCATGAAGGAGTCAGTATCAGCAAAGTTAATAAATCCCTCTCACAATACCAAATCCTAACCTCAGTTTCTCCTACAACATATATGTCTAACTTGTGTGCAAATTAGGTTATTGGCAGGGTTATTTGAGGAGGGTGGCCGCGAATTTGCCCATGGCTTCGTAGCCGGCGGGGTTGAGGTGGAGCCAGTCGTCGGAATATTCGGGGCGGAGGGCTGAGGGATTGGAGGGATCCTGCACCGCTGCGTCGAAGTCTATCACGCCGTCAACGTCTTTGTTGGCCCGTATCCAGTCGTTGAGGGTGAGACGCGCTGCCTCACTGAAGTGATTTTCATAGAAACTGTTCTTGTAGGGTGTGATAGTGGCGAGATAGACCTTTTTACCTGCATCCTTGCATTTCTTGATAAACCCAGTGTAGGCCTCGATGATGTTGTTGACGATTTCCTGATGATTGGGTCGCTGACCACCTATATCGTTGACACCTTCAAAAATCACAACCGAAGTCACACCAGACTGCCCGAGAACGTCGCGGTCAAAGCGTACCACAGCAGGTTCGCTGAGTCCGCCGCTCACCACAGCGTTGCCGCCAATGCCAAGATTCAGCACTCCGACTTTGCCCTCAAGAGCCTTGGCAAGGAAGTCGGGCCAACGGTTCTGCAAGTTTGTGGTGCTACCGCGGCCGTCGGTAATAGAGTTGCCGATGATGGCAATACATTCGGTAGGTTGGTCGGTAAGCACATCAATGCAGGAGATGTTATACCAATGATCAAGTTTCTCAGCGTCTGAGAATTTGGTTTTGGGTTTGGCTTCTCCGTTGATGATGTAGGATGTGGTGCGCGACCCTCTGTGGGAAGAGGCGTTTACAGGTGTTTTGTCACCGTAATTGACTGTAATGGCTAATTTCTGCAATGGTTGCAGGGGGTAGTTGATATCATCGCAAAATACGGCCTCACCCGGAGCGATTGTCACAGACTTCTTTCCATTGAAAGTAAGGTATTTAGCGGATTTCACATCTATATCGCAAGAATCGGCGGCATTGGCAATGAATACTGATTTAATCTCCACGGGTTCTTTGCTGTGGATGTTGCTGAGCTGCATCCGCAGGGTTTCACCGGGTATTGACACCTGCACGATTTCCCGGAGGGCACGTCCGGAAAGGCTCTCCTTAGGCATATCTGCGGGGCCTGTAGGTTCAACAGCAGTGGCCCAGGTGCCTGTCCATGACTTTTCAGTATTCTGAGCTACTCCTGCAAAGAGGCAGAGTGATGATAATATAGAAAAAATCAACCTTTTCATATTTGCGATCAGTGTTACATTAAATGGTTTGGTTGCGAAGTTAACATAATTCTTTCACACGTGCATAGCATTTGTGTAGCCTATGCGTAACCATTCGTAGCATCGCCATCAAAATTTTTCGCAATCCGGAGGCTTACGATCCCGGGATTGTTCCGGTAAAGCTATGGCATAAGAAGAGGGTGTGTCACCTCTGCAATTCATTGCAAATGGTGACACACCCTTGTTAATTTCTTATTTGACTTGCTGATCTTTACCCTTCCTGGTTCTACCTTAGAATACCTGATTATTTGGAATTCCTGGTTGGGTAGGGGGATTCTGAGTTGGGTAAAAAGAAGAATTAGTTGCCTGCAGGGAGCTGGGCAGGAGCGGGAGCTGAAGATGGCGCGGGAGCCGGAGCGCTTGTGGCAGCGGGCGCGGGAGCCATGTTCGACACGTTGATAGGAGTCTTGATGGCGAATGAAGCGAGGATGCTCACAACGCAAATGAAGATGGCCAGGCTCCAGGTTGCCTTCTCAATGAAGTCGGTTGTTTTTCTGTAACCGAGATACTGGTTGCCCTGTGAATAATCGGAGGCAAGACCTCCACCTTTAGATTTCTGGATAAGCACTGCACCAATGAGGAAGAGGCAGGCGATCACAATGAGGATTGCTAAAAAAATATACATTTTTATGAGGTGTTGATTAATTCTTTATGGTGTTGATTAATCCGTGGGAAAACATACGCCGGGCAGAAAGCCTGTTGAAAAAGCTGATGCCACTACATGTTTTTACGCGCTTCGTTGAGTATCAATTTCCTCAAGAAGCGCATTTGGTCTGCAAAGTAAATACTTTTTTCCGGAATATTCAAACTTAATTGCTTAATAATTTCCAAAGCGCCTTGGTAATCACGTTTTTTTATCAGAATATAGGCGTTTTGCTCCGTTGGAGGCAACGGATCGGGCTTTTCAGCCGGTTGTGGCTCGCTTACAGAATCGAGTATCTCAGCGGCTGCCTGAGGCAAGGGCGCCTCTTCGCGGCCGAATCTGGAGAGGAAGGAGCTGATGGTGTCGTCAGTAGTGAGGTCCGGAGCGTTGAGGTCCGGATAGAATGAGGCGAACTCCTCAGGGTCTATGCCGAGGATGATACGCAGGGAGGGGATGTCTCCCACGTTGGCGGCCACGATCCGGCGCAACCTGCGCTCCTCTTCCGGATCTGCCACACCCTTACGCAGGGCCATCGCCACCGGATGAATGAAGTATGGGTATTTTCTGATGATGTCGGCTTCCATGATGCGAAGTTATGAGGAGACAGGGTTATTACCAGTTGCCAAGTGTTGCGTTGAAGATCAGATCCACAAGTTCGTCGCAGATCTCGTTGCACAGATCGTCCTGTACATCGGTAAGCATCAACGAAGCGTCAAACTGGCGGTAAGCCGAGAAAGTCTGGTCAACATCGTTGGCCGAATTGCGTGTGTCGGTATATTTCACCCTCACGGTTATGGTAAGGCGCGTCTGTGTGGCATAAGCATCGGTGCCTACGGCCTGCGGGGAGAGAGCATAGCCGGTGATCTCGCCCGTCATCTCGAGATCGGAATTTCCGTCTATTTCCTGAAGACGCGTCTGGCGTGTCACCGTGTCGAGGAGTTTGTTCTCGAATATCTGTTGGAGGGGCGGATATACGAGAGCGGCACGTATCGGGAACTCCGAGATATTGATAGTCTTGTAGATATCGTAGTTTAGGGCAGAGCCGTTGAACTTATAAGACGGTATGCAGCTGCCCATAAGCGGAGCCATGAGCAACATGATGATGTAAGGGATTAGTTTGCCGCAGATATTACGGACTTTTCTGGAGAGGGATGTCATGATTCTGATTGGTCGGCGGCCGCGCCTTCGTCAAGCTGCAGGCCGAGTTCGTGAATTTTTCTGTAAAGTGTGCGTGGGGAGATGTTGAGCTGTTCGGCGGCTTTCTTCTTGTTGCCACCGTTTCTGCGCAACGCCTCCGCCACAGCATTGCGTTCCGAGTCTTCGAGCGTGGGCACAGCCGCCACGTCCTCCACAGCAGATTCGGAAGCTGCTTCGGTGTATCCTTCTGCCGGGGGAAGAGCATATTTTATGAGCGATTGCGTGGATGCGTGGGTGGCATAAGGAGAATTGGGAGCAAGGGCCTCAAACCGTGCGGTGAGGTCACCCAACTCCTTTTTGAGCTGATACACAAGCTTCCAGAGCATTTCGCGTTCCGCCTCGTAAGACGTGTCGCGCGGAGTAGTCATCAGCGATTGCGTGCCGGAGTAATCAAGCGGCAGCAACTCTATCAACTGGCGGCGAGAGATTTCCTCTCCGGCATTGAAGAGAGCCAACTGCTCCACTATATTCTTGAGCTGGCGCACATTGCCCGGCCAGCGGTAGAGTTTCATCGCCCGCTTGGCCTCTTCGGAGAAGGTGATGGGGGTAGTGAGGTATTTCTCGGCGAAATCGGCCGCGAATTTGCGGGCAAGCAGGATAATGTCGTCGCCACGGTCGTGGAGGTTCGGCACGTTGATCACTACGGTTGACAGACGGTAGTAGAGGTCTTCGCGGAATTTACCTTTGGCCACGGCTTTAAGGAGATCTACGTTGGTGGCAGCCACGATGCGGATATCAGTCTTCTGCACCTGCGAAGAACCTACTTTCAGAAATTCTCCCGTCTCAAGCACTCTCAGCAGGCGCGCCTGTGTGGTGAGAGGGAGTTCGGCCACCTCATCGAGGAAAATCGTGCCGCCGTCGGCCTCCTCGAAGTAGCCTTTACGTGTATTTATGGCACCTGTGAAAGCACCTTTCTCATGGCCGAAGAGCTCGCTGTCGATAGTGCCTTCGGGGATGGCACCGCAGTTTACGGCTATGTATTTCTTATGCTTGCGGGAGCCGAAAGCATGTATGATCTTGGGGAAAAACTCCTTGCCGCTACCGCTCTCACCGGTCACGAGCACGGAGAGGTCGATGGGGGCCACCTTTACAGCCCTCTCGATCGCGCCGATGAGCGCCGGAGAGTTGCCTATGATAGAGAAACGTTGTTTTGCTTTGAGAACGTCGTCGTTCATTGTGAGTGGTGACAGTATGAGTAATCTTTATATTTATTTTTTCAGGGCATAGGTCTCAGCCCGCAGGAACTCGCCGAGCGCGTCGAGATCCTTGAATTCGTTCTGGCGCTCCACGGAGATGGGCTCGCCGATGGATACGCGTATCTTCTTGTCGTAAGAAATCATTATCTCCTTCGGAAGCCTCAGTGTGCGCAGACGCCAGTCGATCAAGCCTAAGATATTGAATATGGCGGAGTTGCTTCCGTGGAAATAGATCGGAATCACGGGCACCTGAAGCTGGCGTATAAGGCGTATGATCGTGGGTTGCCACTGCCGGTCGGTAAGAGAGAGCTTACGGTTGAGTTTCGACACGGCGCCGGCGGGGAAGAAGCCTATGGGGTGCCCCTCTTTCACGTGCTTGAGAGCCGTGCGGATGCCCTGCATGGTTATCTTCTTCTTTTCGGGATCGTCGCTTTTGAGCGGATCTACGGCGATGAAATTTGGGCGCATGGCCTGCAGCTGATTCAGGATAAGGTTTACCATCACCTTGAAATCCGGGCGCACGGAGCCAACGATGTCAAGCAGCAGGATGCCGTCGTAGCTGCCGAAGGGGTGATTGCTCACAGTGATGAACGGCCCTTCCTTGAAACGCTCAAGCACTTCGGCGTTGTCAATGGTCACTCTCCATTTGAATTCCTCATCGGCGAGGCGTTGTGCGAAACGTATACCCGGCGTATCACTATATTTGCCGTGGATGAAGTTCACACGGTCTATTGAGAGAAAGTGAAGGACTCTGTTCACCAGTTTCTCATGCCCGTCGAGAGCAGGCACCATCTTGCGGACGTCATCGTAAGTCAAGACGTCGGGACGCACGGCCGTCGTAGTCGTGTCGGAAGTATTCGCAGGAGCATTGTTTTCCATATTACAAAATTATAAAAAATTTGTCAGTTTAGAAAATAAAAGATCGGTCCGTAAAAAACGTCTCCCCTGTAATATAACAAGGGAGACGCCTATCAGTCTGACATGAGTGCCGGAAAAATAGTCCGGCCTATTGTAGTTATTTCACTGTGAAGGTCATTTCACCGTAAAGGCGAAACGGATCACTTCTTTGTATTCCTCACCGGGACGCAGGAGCTGCGAGGGGAAGTGAGGATGGTTGGGTGCATCGGGGAAGCCCTGCATCTCGATCGCCACGCCGTCATAGTCATCATAACTCTTGCCCGACTTGTTGAGCGGAGACCCTGCGAGCCAGTTGCCGGTGTAGATCTGCACACCCGGCTGGGTAGAGGAAACTTTCAGCACGCGGCCTGATTCGGGAGCCTCAAGCACCACGGCATCTTCATTCATCTTTCCTTTCTCGTAGCCGTCGAGCACAAAACAATGGTCATAGCCCTTGCCGATGTGGAGCGCCTCAAAGTCGGCCTTGATGTCCTTCCCGATCTCCTTGGGAGCGCGGAAATCCATCGGGGTGCCGTCTACGGGAGCGCTCTCTCCGAGAGGTATCTGGCTGTCGGTGGTGGGGAGATAGTGAGCGGCTTTGATAGCCATCTTATGCTTCAATACGCTTCCTGCGTCGGCACCGTCAAGATTGAAGTATGCATGATTGGTGAGATTCACCACTGTAGGCTTGTCGGTGGTAGCCGAGAGTATTAGGGTGAGCACATTGTCGTCGCTCCAGTGATACTCTGCCACGGCTGTGAGGTTGCCGGGATACTGTTCCTCACCATCGGCCGAGCGATAGGTGAAGCGTACGCCGTCAGCAAGTTCTTCAGCTTCCCAGTTACGGTTCTGGAAACCGGTGGGGCCTCCGTGGAGAGCATTGGGACCATTGTTGATGGTGAGCTGATAGGTTTCACCGTCAATCTCAAGATGCCCTTTGTCGATACGGTTGGCGTAGCGTCCGGGAATCTTTCCGAGGCATGGACCATCAGCCATATAATCTGCAGGATCGGCGTAGGAAAGAGCCACGTTAGAGATGTTGCCCTCCTTGTCGGGCACGTTCACCTCCACGATGCCGGCTCCGAGGGTGGAGAGCACCACACTCGCGCCGTTGTCGTTGGTGACGGTAAAGAGAGTGAGCTCACCCACGGGGGATGGAGCTGTCTTTTTCGTAATCTTCATGGCCGGAGGGTATTAAGCTTTGGGAGCCTCTTTCACCAGACGGGCACCGTCGGAGATCACTACGTCGTAGATCATCGGCTCGTGGCCATACTTCTCGTTGAAACGTTTTGTAACCTCAGTCACGAAGCTGTCGTGGAGATCGTTGCGGAGAAGGTTGATTGTACATCCGCCGAAGCCGCCGCCCATGATGCGGGAGCCGGTCACGCCCATTTCCTTGGCAACATCGTTGAGGAAATCAAGCTCCTCGCAGCTCACCTCATAATCTTTTGAAAGACCCTCGTGAGTCTCATACATCTTCTTGCCTACGGTCTCGTAGTCGCCGGCGTTGAGAGCGTCGCAGACAGCGAGCACACGGTCTTTCTCGCCGATCACGAAACGAGCGCGGAAGTAATCCTCAGCTGAGATGTCACTCTTGATTGCGTCGAGGTCTTCCATTGTAGCGTCGCGGAGAGTCTCGATACCGAGGCGTTTTGCCACGCGCTCGCAAGACTGGCGGCGTTTGTTGTAGGGAGAATCCTTAAGCTCATGCTTCACGCGGGAGTCAACGAGCACGAGGCGGTAGTCTTCCGGATTGAAGG
>CAZUNU010000054.1:0-6530 GCA_964622105.1 uncultured Sangeribacter sp.
GGACGGAACCAAGGTCAAGATCATGTACACCACCCCTATGGATGAACCTATGGATCTTACGCCTGTGACGGATGCTACAGTACGGATTACAGATCTCACGGGTGGAACAACGGAAAGTCTCTCACTTGACTCCGATGGGGTTTTCATAAGTAGGAATGGAGGATTTATCGGTCATACTTATTCATTGAGTGTAGAAAGAGGGGAAAAGAGGTATACGTCAACAAGTACATTCTTAGAACCGACAGAAATCCTGCAATTGGAATTTAGTTGGATCAAGATGCCTTACGATCATGTTGCGGTGCTTCAGGTTTCGTTCTATGACTGTAGCGAGAAAGCCGGAGAGTGTTATTGGGTGAGGCTCTACCGCAATGGAGAGGCTTATATGTGGAATCTCGTGACCGATATCTATGCTGCTGAGGGCATCATCAACGATGTTTTCATGACTTCAAGAAAAGATCTTGATGAGGAGGATGAGGCAACCGCTTTACGGAAGGGAGATGTGGTTAAAGCCACAGTGACCCCGATAAGCCGTGAAATATATGAATACCTTGAGGCAGTGTCTTCCGATAGCAACGGACCGGCCATGTTTACCGGAGACTTTTGTCTCGGATATTTCCTTGCCGCTCCCGTGGCCACTGATGAAATCATCTTTGATATTTAATACCGTTTTTCGCTTATGCAACGTGTTGCACTTATTTCTCTTTCCATTCTTGTGACGCTGACTTTCGCAACTGTGAGTGTTTCTGCCGCAGAACATAACCGAAAGAAGGGAGCGGATAAGGTGGCGGAGTTGCCGGAAGTTGTAGTAAGTACCCATAAAGACCGACTCCTTCACATTCTTGCATATGTGAGAGAGTATTCAGCGCTCACTAACTATACTGATACAATATTTCTTTTCAGAGAAAAGATGGTCGACTATATGTTGCCCACCAATAAGAAAATTAAATTTGAAGGATGGACCAAGCCTCGGGTACTTTCGAGTGAGTCGTATTACAGGTTCAGTAATAATCGAGGCTTAGACAGTGTAAGCAATAACTGTAATTTACATTTCTCTTGGTCAGACTGGATGTCACTTCCTCCTACGGAATTATTACCGGAAAAGCTGAGGGGGAAAGAGAACTGTACAGATACTGTTACAGGAAGGTATGGAGCTGTTGAGACATGGACAAAGGATATGGATAGAGTGACGCATAAGATTGATGTGACGGCGGATGCTTCAGGACGAGAATGTGTGCCAGACTTCGACGGTTTTTTCGAGAAAAATATTGAGTTTGACAAGTTTGATGTCTTCATTGAGTATGACAATGTTAATGGTGATTATCTCTTGCCATCAGATGTAGAAAGTTATTCTTACAATCTTGACTCATACGGAAGAGGCCACAAGATGTTTGGGTTCAGCCGATCTGATCAACCCTATTACGTCAAAACGGATGCTACTGCATATATTATAGACCGGGAGTATATTACAGTGAAGGAAGCAAAGAAATGGGTGGATTATAAATATACGGGTAAAGAAGAGTTCATTTTTGCATCGTCTTATGCACCAGCTCTTGAAAAACCGATTCTTGAGTTGATTGATCGTGTACTTAATATTGATTCAGTAAGTATCCGAATCAATGACAAACCCGACATCAGATTAAGCACAAAATACAACGTGAAAAAGAAGTTTAATTCCGGAGAGATACTTCTGCAGGTGCTGAAAGAGATAAGCGGAATTAGTCAGATGCAAAGGGATAGAGATAATTTCAAAGAAAATAACCGCTGGAAGAAATATTTCAAACACCAAAAAGAGAATAAAGGTAAGTAGCAATAACGGTTGTCACAGACGGAGAAACCGGATGAAAGCGAAGCGGCTGCGCCGAGGTAGGTAGGAGAGGTCGGAGCCGTGGGCGTAAGCTTCGCGTTCGAATGAGATGTTTTCGTATGCCTTTTGCTGATTGCGGTATTGCACTAATCGCAAGAGCCATTCAAGCAAGTAGAGGATGTAGAAGGGTAGGTACAACAGTTCGCGTTGCTGGGCGTCATGGATGCGTTCGTGATTGATCACGTATTTGTTGATCCAGCTGTCATCGCGCGTAAAATAGATGCCGAAGAGGTTAAGGCAATACTTCTTCGGCATCAATTTTGTTTTTATGATTCTTGGCTTTTTCATACCAAATTATTCATCTTTGATAGGGCGGACACCTAAGCCTATTGCACGAGAATAATAATTATTGATATAAGATAATTTGTTGTCGAAAGGAAAGTCTGAAGCTTCTGTAGGATTTGAATTATTCATCCATACAGGTCCGATTATGTCGGTATAATTTTCCTTCCCATAATCACTTGAGAGATATCCGAAGAGGGTAAAATCGAGAACACCACCGGGTAATGTGTACTGGACGGATGGGTATTCTACGAATTTATTTACGACTTCCGCTTCGTAGTGTACTCCCTTTCCATCTTTAGTATCGAAAGCTTTCATTTGTAGTCCCGGTACCTTGAATCCCACAGGAGACGGATCGTAAATTGATTTTACTCCATTATGATCGGTCGACTTTACATTCCAAAGATTAACATAATCAAAAGTAGGTTCATTAGAATGGCTGGCTGTCCAGAAAATTTCAGGCTTTTGGATTGTGAGAGCTACGTAGGGAACATCTAAAGGCCGTGTCAAATAGTCACTTGTAGGGTTTGTGGTAACAATTGACTTATCAGCGTGATACCAGATATTAACTCCGGAGTTGAACGGATCCTTGCGTCCCCATTGGTAATAACTGTAATGGAAAGAGGTTATTTCCTGATATGCTTCACGTTCGATAGTAAGGATTACAGATTTAGGATCCTCGCCATCGTCTGTGATCTGAGTGAAACGTACTTTTACAGTCTGCGCTGCGAAATCGGCAGTGTCACCACCGGTGGTCTGACCAATATTGCGAGCCATAATGTGATAAGTTGCATTATTATATGTGAAGGCCTGCATCTCAGTTTCCGGCTGATGAGGGGTAAACCAAATCTGCCAGCTCCACATAATGTTACCGCTCTTATCGCGCACGGCTAATACCGCATTTCCTTGACGGATGAAATCCGGACTCACATAGAATTCGATTGAGTGCTTGTCAGCTGAGAGAGTAAGATTCTTTATCGTTCCGATTCTTCCCTCCCAGACGATATAGGCATCTGCAGGATCACAATTGGCATTATTATAAATATAGGGGTCAGAGATTTCATTGCCAAGATGGTTAAGGAAATGCTTGAGCACATTCCTTGTGCTGGTATTCCATATGTAAGCAGCCTGATTGGTTGAGCCACCCTTTATGGCATTGCCATACACAAGAGGAATTGAATATGTGCCAGGGGCTGATACAATGTAGGTATTGGCCGTATTCTCTACATTTGCTGCTCCAGTTGAATTGGAGAGATTGTAGGGATTGTTGCCGGAAGTGGTGTTGACGTTGGCGGCGGAACGTAAACTTTGGGTGTCAGCACTTATTGAGGAGAATGTCGGTATCTGCGTGTCGGTCGGGGCCACACACGTAGCATCACCGTCACCTTCCGTTGTGAAAGAAGTGATCCATTCAGGACGATCGATCACGTTGCCTTCGTCATCTATAAACTCAGCTTTCCATGGAATCTGCTTCGGTTCCTCGGAATCGGAAGATTTATAATAACTTTTTATGCTGTAATTCAGATCGCCACCCGTATATGAGGATTTAAGGGTTGATATGGGGTTACCGTCGGCATCCACAATATCAAGAATCAGAGAATCTGTGACAGGATTTGCTGATAGACGGTAAATAATAGTCTTTCCTGCTGTCCATTCCTGACCGGATAGGGAAGAGGTGAAGGAATAATCTGTTCCGTCTACAGTTATTGTAAGCGAAATGGCGGAAGAAGACTGGAGAGTCTGGGGGAGAAGCAGAAGAGTCTGCTCATCAGCTGTAATCGCTGTTCCTGAGGCTACATATTGCGAGCCTTGTTCAGCTGAAAGGACAGTCTGGGGCGAAAGAAGATAATCCGCAGTAGTGTCACCGAGCGTCCATGCGCCTGTCTCCAAATTCAGAGAACCGGAAGATACAACATCTGTGATTCCGATCTCCTTTATCGTACAGGGAGCCATTTCAGCACCGGTTACGAATTTTATTGCAGTAAGGGCATGGTTGAATGTAAGATCACATGGTGATGACGACGCATCCACTGGGGTGGCCCACATGAGATCTATCTGATTTGCTACATCGGAAGGAGTGACCCAAGAAATTGAAAGATCACCCTTATCATCTGAAGCCGGAATTGAGGTGATACCTTCATCTCCAATTTCATCAGCTTCGCAATAAGGAGAATAAGCGTTGATATGAAGAGTGGCTTTGCCAGGCCAGAGATATTCATCTTCCGGTGCCCAGGAATTAGCTTTCGTTACATCAACGTTATACATATAGTCCGGAGAATATGAATCGGAAGAAGCGGAAGATCCATCAGGACGTAGGGAGGCAAAAACACCGAAATCCGAAATATTGTCGGTAGTTGTAAGCGAAGAACGGGTCACGGCTTCTTTTGAATTGCCTAAATTTATACCATCATATATATCCGGAATGAGATAGAGGTTTTTGCCCGCTTCAGGTGAAGAGAGCTCCAATGTTTCCAATCTTGTGCCTCCAACAGAAGAATAACCCGAACGTGTAGCAGTATTCCAAACATCAGAAGTCTTTACGGAGAAGCTGATAACGTCAGAACCGTTACCCTCAGATTTTCCATTGTAAGCAGATTCATCATCACTACAGGATGAGACGATAGCCATAAACGCCAGAATCATTAGGCATTGATGCAATAAACCCGCTTTCCGGCTATAGCAAATTTTTGCGATATATGTGGAATAAGGATTAGTCATTTTTAGTGGAATTTAAACAATCCCTCCGACAGGGAGGGATTTTATTGGTGACCGTAAGAGGAACATTCAACCTCTTACGGCCTTTAAGGTAATTATGCTGACGGATCAGCTATTTTTATTAATCGTTTTTTATTTAAAAGTCTGCATGGAGGTATCAACCTCGTTAGAAGCCCAGTCAGTGACGTTGACTGTAAATTTGATCGGGCCACCGAATACCGGCTCACCGGGCTGAGGATCGTGAGGATCTACATTGCCACCACCGTGAGAGAAGTCGAGCACATAGACGTATTTCTTACCCTGCTCCCAATTGGTATCAATAGGAATTGCTGCCCAGATGCAATTTTCATCGCTCGGGAATGGGTAAACCTGTGCACCGGCTACTGTATTGATCTGAATCTTGACTGAAAGATAAGCACCGGCTGCTGCATTTGCACCATCAGTATCAGGATTCCAAGCTGTAAGCTGCTGTGGGAGAAGCATTGCATTGCCCTCTGCACCCATTATATTCACTGCATCGGCAGTAAGGGTGATAGGGGTGTCGTAAGTTTCCTCATAAATTGCTTTGTCAGTGCCAAGAGTCCAGTCACCGGTTGTGAAATCAAAGTCACCGGTTGAAACAGGTTGACCGATACGAACGCCTGTTACTTTGAAAACGTAGGCTGCATTGTCGGCTTTAGCCTGAATTTCAATCTGCGAGAGACGGTGGTCGAAAGTGAGATCAACACCGGTGTTTTCGTTTACCGATTTTTTACCGGATGCCTGAGAGGTAATGAAATCTACCTGAGAAGCGATGTCAGAAGCCGGGGAGAAGCCTGTGAGGGTTTTAGTATCAGCGGTCATTGTCAATGTGCCGCCGGGAGCTTCGGGAGAATAAGCATAGAAATCAAGCTCGCTGTCATCGCCGGGCCAATAATATTCAGGATTGGAAGTAAAATAATTATCAGAACCTTTTGTAAATAAAGTGGGATTGAAGAATGGACTTGTCTGAGAGCCCTGGAAAGCTGCCACTGTTATTTCCTTGAGATTAGCATTAGTGGTTTCCGTGGCTCGGGTACCCATAGCCGGGCGGAAGTCTATTTTGGAACCTTTGTCAAGGTTTACAGATTCTTCTTCGGTGCATGAAGCAAAGGCCATAGCGGAAAGGCCAATAAGGAATAAAGTTGTCTTTTTCATAGTTATATTCGTGTTTTTCATTATTTCTTCAGCAAATAATACCGGTGATCTTTGTGATCGGACCCATTATAGTTCCTTGTGGAATCAAAAGCGTCTTGGTCAGCGACCGTCGATATAATATTCTATATTATAAAAGGTTTAATGAGGCTTATAGTTCATGAAAAAAGCATGTTTTTTCATCATTATAATAAAAAATACTCATTTGAATGAGAATGCCCGATTCTTACGCCTATTGATTAACGCATGGGTATGGTGATTAACGCATTGGTATGTCGATTGTCTCTGTCTGCCAGTCGTTGACATCCGGATGCAATCCTGCATCGCTTTGAAGCGGTCGGGGAAGAGTGAGACCCTCCACTACTATATCAACGTGTTTGGGATCCGGAGCATTACGCACCTGATCTGTGACGTCAAAATTGTAATACCATTTGCTTCCGTCTGAAAGGAAAAGATAAATGGTCAGTATGTGGGGCTGCTTGTTGTTGGGACATTC
>CAZUNU010000054.1:6630-16081 GCA_964622105.1 uncultured Sangeribacter sp.
GTCACTCTCTTGACAGTGTCATTATACGTGATTTTTACATTGTCAGTGCGGGCACCCCATGCCATCTGTGGTGTCTCAGCCATACGTTCGTCTTCAGCACTTCTTACGCGGGGCAATGTCTCAGGCATGAGGTTATATGCTTCAAGACGGGTGGCATCCTTAGTATATATTTCAACTGACTCAATATCGGGTTGATTGCGGAATTGTGCCCAGTCGTTGAGGTCTGCGTTAAGACCCAGAACATCATATTTGCCAACAGGAAGGTTGACTCTGCCACCATCTCTACCGGAGAAGATAAATCTTACAGGATCCTTGACCATCTCCTGATCAAACATAATTGCTGCCACGGAGGAAGGATTGCCGTCGGGTGCATTTTTCCAGTCAAACACTATATCGGTTTCTATATGGTGATTATGTTCGTAACAAAGGTCCTTATGGTTGCATGAAACAAGCAGAGGCAATAAAGACATCGCTAACAGTGAATATTTAATTAATTGGGTTTTCATCTATTGCCTCCTTTCTTATTAACGTTGCCACATCCGATGAGCCAGACGAGCGACACCTCGGCTTTGGTAGGTCCGAACCAATGTAATCGTTTTGTTTTCTGCCATACGTAATGGCCCTCTTCAGGGACGTATTCCAACAGTTTACCACCCAGATAACCGAGCCCGATGGTGAAATCTATGTTGAGGCGTTTAGCTATTGGTAGCGAATAGCCATATTCTACTCCGCATAGCCAGTTGCAACGGTCCCAGAGATTATGGCCCGGGCGGCCACCCATATATCCTCTCCCACCAAATTCAAAGTCGTAGGTGACGGCGCCTCCATAAAGTCCTACATGATGACCTGTGAGCGGCTTCTCTTCAGCTTTCTTGCCGAACCAGTATCTTACTCCTAAATCTCCACCATAGGCGCGCCAATAACGGTGAACATTATCCTTGTCCCACCAGCCATACATCCAGTTGCCAACTATCGACCAATTCTTGCCGAGATAGAATTCCACTCCTATATTCGGCAGAATCAATGCATCGAAGAGCATATTCGTGCGCAGATCCATATAGAAATTATGGCAGCAATGTGTGCATGGCTCAATCGGCAGAGGCAAGGGCGCCATCGTGATATCCGTGATGCCGAGATAGAGGGAGGGAGTGAATTCAGCTACAGGTATAGAGGATGGATAAGGATAGTAATCAAATACAAGAGATGATTTTCTCAACTCCGGGAAAAGTTTAGCATACATATATCGGTATGGCACACCGTCTCGAAGCTGACGAAGGCGCTGCAGATTGTCATTTTCCGCAACATTGGGATGATTCTTTAGGATTTCGTTGATTGTGGCAAGTATTTCCTGTTGATATGGCACCTCAGGATCCGCTTCCACAAGCCTCTTCAGGCCTTCCCAATCACGTCCGAGAAAATTGAATGAAGTGAGTGAATCGGGAAGAGTCACGTATTTTGCAAGATAATCAAAGATATGATCGGCTCTCAGGCGGGAAAGGCGACGGTTTATGGCCACCGATCCTTCAGGAGAAGCGGCGCCGATAACAGAAATATGCTTGATTTTTGCAAGTGAATCGGGATTATCAAGTGTAAGTGCTTTTTCTTTGATTTTCTTGAGAATAGAATCGTTGCCATCAAAATCCGGAAGTATGGCGGATTTCCCTTGTGGAAAAGAGAGGGAAAGAGTATCGGCATAGTCCGGAGCTTTATCTTCAGCGAAAGCAGATAAAGAACAAAGCGATAAAGCTATGACAGCAAGATGTTTAGTTAAAGTCCGGTTCATAGTTCAGAGTGGTGTGTTTTTCATAAGCTGACCCAACGACGGAAGGGGGATGTGCGCGTTCTGTCGTGTAGTCAATTAAATAACAACCGAACCTCTGAAATTTCTTTTGTTACAGACGATTTAACTTTTAGTCAAGAAGGTTTGAAATGGGTTTTCCCGTTTATGATTTGGCCGAATCTGAAGCAGCGGCCTTTGATATGGTGACGAGATAGACGCCTGAAAATATTAAAATGACGGCGAACACTTTTGGCAAGGTGAATGAATCCAGACCAAGACAGATACCGACTATAGTGGCCACAATTGGTTGAACATAGTTGTACATGCCTACAATGGTTGGCCGCAGATTCTTCTGGCCGATCATTATGCAGATATAGGCAATGTAGGTGGCGAAAACTGTTACATAAGCCACCCCTAACCACTCGTTCATGGAAATGGCATTCCAATCGGTAGAGGTGAGTAGGGGGAGAGTGGCGGGAAGAGAGACGATTGCCGCTGAGAGAAACATCCATTTCATCAGAGTGACAAGAGAATATTTCCTGATAAAGTTACGGTAAATCGTGAGATAAGTGGCATAGCTCAACTGAGCCATAAGCACTATTAAATCGCCCAAAGCCGGCGATGTGCCCCCGGCAACTTTTGCACCGTTGCCGAATATGAGAATTAGAGCGCCGGTGGCACCGAGAAGGATGCCTCCGGTTTTCTTCATTGTGATAGGTTCGCGTAGAAATATCCATGCCAGGAGCATAACCCACATCGGCATCGTCGTGGTCACGAGTGAAGCCTCGCCGGGAGACGTGAGACTCACACCGATAATGAAACATCCCTGATTTAGGAGCACGCCCAACATACCGGCTCCAAACAGACGGAGGACATCGGGCCAGGGCACTTGTTCCTTCGGCACGAATATGGAAGTGAGCCAGAAGAGCAACGCGGCCCCGGCCACCCGGAAATCGACCATTATGAGAGGAGCTATGAGGCCGGAGGCCAGCACGAGTTTGACAATAGGCGACATCAGTCCCCAGCAAATATTGGCGCCAAGCATGGCGATGTGACCTTTCGGATTGAAATCACTCATTTCTTAATCACGAATTAGTTCTCTTAATCACGAATTAGTTCTTCATATTGCAAAATTACAAAAAAATCAAACGTAACATCCAAAAATTGTTTATCTCTTGATGATATTGGAGAAGTTAAGTAATATTGATGCTATTAGGTGAGTCTGATTAGGTTTTCGTATGTCAAAATTTTTTCGTAAATTTACAATCTCAAACTTTACCTATCATCGCTGTCTGATTTTTCTCCTTCAAATTCATGTCAGGTGCTTCGTTTCGGCCACCTACTGACAGCACAAAATAGCAAATTACTCCATGATCAATTCAAATAATCAGGAAAACAATACACATAATACCATTTTTCGAGAGATTAATTTTCAGAAAGGTAAATTCTACACTCTGCCGATAGTGGCAGTCAGAAGCGAAGGCACTGACTCTTATTTTATCGTGAAGGCTAACGACCATGAGTATGCCATCAGAATGTTCGCTTTCCAGAAACAGGATCCGGAGGTGATGGGACGTACCGAACTGCCATGCATGGTAAAGGATATACACGGTGAAAACATCGTGTTTGTGCAGAATTTCGCGGAGATGTTCGGCAGCGAGTATGATCCCTCGAAAGTTTATCCCTTTATCGTCACTCATTACGTATCGACTCTACCTGACGGTCAAAAATATTATGATGTGCATGATGAGAGAGGTGTGCCTTTCCGTCTGAAGACTCCGGGCGACGTATTCCTTCAGCCGCATCAGCGAATCAACTGCAGGGTGGTGCGCCCATACAGAAATAAGCTGGTGCTTCAATATGAACAGGAGCGCAAGCAGATAAAAGGTCAATGCATCACTCCCGAGGAATTTATAAATGAAAGCGGAGTCGACATAAGCATGGTGAGGATAATGCTCAATCTTTTCTACACCAATCCGATATTTGACGAGGCCCGATCTTATCTCGAACGCAATGATCCGGAATGGGTGATCAAAGCCCTTCTGGCAATGCAGGGAGTGGAGAAGTGGGGTCCTCTTCGCCATATTACGAAAGTGAGGATGGTAAATGCCTATCACAAGATGTGTCTTTACGTGCTTGAGGAGTCGAAATTCCTGCAGCAGTTCTCTGAATCCGAACGTGAGAACTTTCAGGAATGGGTGGCATGGAAAGTTTCTCGAGTCGAGATTTATCAGGAAAGTCTAAAGTTGATGGGAGAAGACCGCGATGGTGAGGAGATAGATGATATACTTAGGAAAATTCGCAACTCAGGCTATATATATAATCCGGAGCGGAAGATGGCGTTGCTGATTGCTATTTTCTCCATGAAACCGGAGATGCTTGAGGAGCGAATAGACAGCATACTCGACATCATAGCCGAATCAGCCAAAAGCTGGAAGCTCGCCTCTTTCAAGAAGGCTTTCTCCGGTTTTATCCAATATTATATCATGTCGAATATTGAGAAGGTGAACCGTGAGGCTTTTGCTGAAGACGAACATTCCGCCGAATTGCTCAACAGGATGGTGAGGGCAATCTGCTATCTGCTCCTTATGACGGATGGAGAGGGCATCGACGTGCCTTTGTATAAATCCATGCTTTACCATTACCTCTCATTCGTGAGGTGCAAGAATGTGCTTGGGCAACAGCAATTGGGAATCTCTCTATCCGATACTCTGATTGATCAGGCTTTCTGCATACTCGTAGGGGCCGAACCCGGCTGCCGTGAACTAAGCTGGGACAAAGATTTCGGCCAGACAGAGCTGTTTGCCTATCAGATGTCGATGATGCCGCGGAAAAACACAATGCTCACCACGCGCTCCTATGAGTCAGACAAGGTGAGATTCACTGTAAGCCATGACAGCATTACGCTCGCGAAAATTGGCTCCGGAGGCGCTGAGAGAAATGTCTTGCCGGATGATTTTCTCGACTGGCATAATATCCAGCTTTTCCTTGACAATCCTACCAAATATCCCATCAACAGAAAATCAAAGATTGATGTATGGCGTAACTGGTGGAAAAGGGTGGAGGCTTCACTTTTCGAGAAACAGGAGAAGAAGCAACGCTCCGTCAAGAGAAAACTTCGCCCTGATATCGGCACAGTGGTGACAATTAGGATTCTCCGGCCTGATACAGATCATCCCAACAGATTTTATTGCCGGATCGAAGACGACGTATTCCAAGGAGAGGGTTGGATAGATACTTATACGAGAGGTGGCGTTACGGGTATGTTTCATTATGACCCTTCTTTTGATCTCGACAGTTTCTACCTCGACGGAGCGCCTCTTCTGATGAAGGCCAAGGTCAGCGCCATGAGTAGTCCTAACGATGTCAAGCAAGTATATACCTTCGATGCCCTTCCGCTGATCGATAATTTTATCCTCGAAAATGTGGAGTATGGCCAGGAGAGTGATTGCCGGATCATTTATCACGACAAGACAAAGCGCATAATGCTCGGCATCACAGAATACGGCTATGGCTTGTTTGTACCAGCAGACCATCCTGATTTTGATTATAAAGAGGGAGATTGTGTCAGGGTGAGGCTAACAAGCTATGCCAAGGTCAGAGCCATGCAGGGTGAGGTGATAGGTCAGGCAGAAAGTGAAGTGGATGTAAGGGAGTCGGCTGAGCAATTGCTACAGGATTTTGCTGATGGAGAGGTTTATCAAGAGACAGCTGACGAGTTGGCCGAAGAGGCGATGTCGGTTTCGGAAGATCAATTTGACACAGAATATATCTCACAGATGATTTGTATTCTCGACCATAAGGCTGTGGTTGAGACAGACAATACTGTGGCTTATGGGTATCTTTCCGTAGCTTACATACTCGCTGGCATGATTGGTGATGAGGCTGCAAGCCGATACCTTGACCAGCGCCGCCACTTACTCTGCATGCTTGAGGAATATGGCAAGAACGGCAAGGTCGAGGATTCTGTACTCGACAGACTGTGTATTGACAATGCCGATATTGTGGAGAAATTCCCCGTATTGAAGCAGCGTTTGTGTGAGATTCGTATTGTCAACAGTTTCGGCAAACAGGAGAACAACAGTTATCTCTGGGATCTCACCAACAGCTATGAGCCGGGCCATATCATCTGGCAACTTGCACGCTTGATGTTGGCTTACAATATGGCAGACGGTTTCGCCCTACAGGAATATCAGAATCAGATACTCACAAAAATAAAGTCGCTCCTCAATATTAATATCGAACTGCCAAAGATCTATTCATTCGGGCAGGAGGATCAGTTGAGAGAATTCAAGTCGTCGATAGTGTTCCCGCCTGACAATGGAATGAAGCCCGATCTTGAGGAACAGACTTTCAATATCATGAAAGTAATATGCGGCATGGTGAACGCGTATGGTGGTACGATTTATTTAGGTGTTTACGATACGGGCACGGCCAAGGGACTTGATGATGATCTGGTATATTTCGAAAATAGCCGTGATAAGTTTGATCTTTATGTGCGGAATCAGATCCGGAAAACATTGGGTGATGCAGTTAATGCCGCAGTCACTATCGAACATCCGGAGGCTGGGAAACACTGGATTTATGCAATTAAAGTGAGAGCTTCTAAAAATCCGGTGGCCTTGAGACTCGACAACCGTTTTTACCTTCGTGAGGGCACTTCAACGTATGCGATAGATAATGTGGAGCAGTTGAAGGAAATTATGGATAACCGCGATTTCAGCAGTTATGAAGTGGATAAGCCGGTGGTAACGGATGATACTGAAGAGCTGGAAAAGGAACAGACGCCTCCTGCATCTGCTGAAGCTCTGACCGGTAAAGAGAATCTTGAAAATGAGATTGAGAAAATTCCCACAAGCCGTCATCGCAGGAATATTACCGACAGCTGGGTCGAAGGATTTGGCGAAGAAACCTGTTGCTATATGCGCATACATAACGTAGGGGAGTGGAGCCGGATGGATGATGTGGAATGGGACGACGGCCTTCTCACTCTGGCTATACATGAAGATGAGAAAGATGGCAACCTCATAGTGGTGTATGAAGACGGTGAGGTTTCAAGGATTCCGATGTCGAAAATATTGAAACAAAACACCAAGGTGAGACATAAGATGGTGGCAGGCAAACGCCCCATTTTTGTGAGTCCTGCACGCCGTAATGACGCTTTGCTGACAGTATATAGCGATCGTGGCAAAAATTATATGCGTCTTGACGACATCTCCGATATAGAGGAGGGGAAAATGAACGCTGTGGGTTCCCGGTTGACAGATGTAGGTTTTGAAGGCTTCAGGTGTTGTGAAATAGTTTCGCCGGAGTATCATAGGAGCCTCAAACGAATACATAACATGAACAGGAAAACACTCGGCTTCCCCTTATCGAGTGTATACGGAAGTGAGGAATTACGTATAATCGAAAGCCTCGGTGTAAAACTTTGAGACTGTAAACAGGAACTGCGTCATCAATTATTGATGACGCAGTTCCTGTTTACAGTCTTGCCTATTCTATAGTTAGCATAGTCAACCAATTATTTGGCATAATCGGCTGCTATTCGGCGGATAGTCTCGCAGATGTTGGTGTCGGGAAACGCGTCGCCTATAGCTGAGAATTTCCATTCACCGTTTCTTCGGTATAGCTTACCCATTATCAAAGCGGTGGCACCTTTGTATTGTGGCATTGCTGCCACGTTGTAGGAAGCAAACACCTCTTTCACTCTTGTGGGAGTGCCTTCATACATTCTTATTGAAGCATAAGGAATTTGAGAGAAATCCTCCTTGCCACAATTATTTAGGAAGAAAAATATCTGATTCACCTGGGGATTGACTCTGTTGAGATCTACGGTAATAATCTCATTATCGAGGCCATCATCACCTCCGAGATCGCCTTTGAGGTCGTCACCGCTATGATGAAGCGCACGGTCGAGGGAATCGACTTTACCCATCGGCATAGCGTAGCGGCTCAGGAACTCAATACGGTAAAGAGGAGAGTAGATATGGTCGATGATTTTGCCGTCGGCGTCAATCATCAGGCAGCTGAGATCAAGATCCACATCTTTAGTAGTCTTACCGAAGCCGAGGAATCCACCACCTGTTACGATTGCGCCCCAATTGCAGCCAACACAGAATTCCGTGAGTTTCTTGCCGTTTCCTTTTTCAAGGTTTATTCTTTGTCCTTTTTCGAGATTGATAGCCATGGCATGAGGGTTTAGAAGGTGACTAAATGAAAAAAGCCGGATCTTTGCAATCCGGCTTAGGGTGAAAGATGGGTCTCGAACCCACGACCTACGGAACCACAATCCGTCGCTCTAACCAACTGAGCTACATTCACCATTTTGCTTTCAAAGAAGGATTCCACTAAAGGCTTCGCAAGGTTTCCTCCTCAAAAGCGATGCAAAGTTAGGTAGTTTTTTTGATACTACCAAATTTTTCTTGGAGAAAATTATTATAAATTTTTGGCTGCTTTCAGAAAATATTATTTATCAGAGGTTTGGCGTACAAGAAAATTTTATTGTTCATATCAGGCCGTAATGGTAATATATGGATGCTATCTTTCCGAAGACGTAAGATAAAGTTTTCCTCCGCGTAAAGTGACTGTTCCACCCGGCAATGTCCATCGTTTCACATCCGGTTTATCAGCCTTCATCGCTGATACTATTTCTCCGGGGGTGGTTGTGAAAGGTGAGAGCGGAAGGATGTAACGCCTGACAAGCAATTCAGGAGCCGGGAAATTGAGCACAACCGTCCTTTCAAGCGGAGAGCCTGCGGAGGGCAGATGATCCACAACTGTTTTCTCGATTATATCATTTTCTGATTTGATGAGCCTTATTGAGCGATCGAGAGATTTGTCAAGTCCCGGCCATCTCTGACGGAGCAACGGCAAAACATCATTTCTAAGGAAATTGCGTCTGAAATCAGATGTGAGATTGGAGGAATCTGTAATATAAGGTAGTTCTTTGGATTCGAGATAATCGAGAATCTGGGATCTGTGAATTGAGAGGAGAGGTCTGAGAATGGTGCCGGTGTCTTCTACCATCCCTTTGAGGCCGGATGTGCCGGATCCTCGAAGAAGGTTGAGAAAAAGTGTCTCGATGTTATCATCAGCATTGTGGCCTGTAGCGACGCGGTCAGCTTCATGTTCGGTCATTAGACTTTTGAACCAGTCATAGCGCAAATCGCGACATGCCATCTCAAGCGAGGTGCCGGGATGAGAAGCCTTATATCCATAGACATCGAAATCTTTTATTTCCAGAGGCACATGAAGCTGAGTGCATAAGGACTCGACAAAATGCTGGTCGCGCATACTTTCTTCACCGCGCAGGTGGAAATTACAGTGTGCGGCAACAATAGTTATAGACTGCTGTCTGGAAAATTCTGCAATACTGGAAAGAGCCGCCACAAGAGCCACACTGTCGGCTCCCCCGCTGAGGGCGACAATGATTCTACGGATATTTGAAATCTTTATAGCTCTCCCCACAACTTTTTCGAGAGAATAATGTTTATATTTATAAGGAATCATATGCGAAATTAGGAATTTATTCCCGTTTTCAGATTGTGAATTCCCGGAAAAATATAAAAACTTTTTAAATTTAAATATCAGACTATGGCAAAAGAATGGATCTGCACCGTGTGCGGATATGTAGCAGAGGGCGAAGAGGCTCCTGCAAAGTGCCCTCAGTGT
>CAZUNU010000055.1:0-16078 GCA_964622105.1 uncultured Sangeribacter sp.
TGATTAACGTACGAGTCCATACGTCCGGCTGTTGTGGGGCCGAACGATCCGGAAGCCATTCCGGCGGGAGTCTTTGCGGGACCGGCATAATAAATGGGCTGTTCCTTCAGATACTGAGGCATTGGCTCACCGGCGTCAAGACGCTCTTTGATCTTGGCATGTGCTATATCGCGACCAACGATAATTGTACCGTTGAGAGAAAGACGAGTTGAAACGGGATACTTGTTGAGTTCTGCAAGCACTTCCTCCATCGGGCGATTGAGATCAATCTTGATAACCTCTCCTTCACCTGCATTGCGAAGCTCTTCAGGGATAAGTTCTCCCGGGAACTCATCAAGTTTCTCAACCCAAAGACCATCTTTTGTAATTTTTGCCTTTACATTTCTGTCGGCTGAGCAACTGACGCCCATACCAACAGGGCATGAAGCACCATGACGTGGAAGACGTATTACCCTTACATCATGCGCGAAATATTTTCCGCCGAACTGAGCCCCAAGTCCAATATTCTGTGCAGCCTCGAGCAGTTCCTTCTCCAATTCAACATCTCGGAATGCCTGGCCATATTCGTTGCCTTTGGTTGGCAAATTATCGTAATACTTGACTGAAGCTTTCTTCACCGTAGCGAGATTCAATTCAGCAGAAGTGCCACCGATTACGAAAGCTATATGATAAGGAGGACAAGCAGCAGTGCCAAGGCTCTTCATTTTTTCAATCAAGAATGGCACGAGTGTCTTCTTGTTAAGAATGGCCTTTGTCTCCTGATAGAGATAGGTCTTATTAGCCGAACCGCCACCTTTGGCTACGAAAAGGAACTTATATTCATTGCCTTCTGTCGCATGGATTTCAATTTGAGCAGGAAGGTTGCATCCGGTATTCACCTCATCATACATTGTGAGTGGGGCATTCTGTGAATAACGAAGATTATTTTCCGTGTAGGTCTTATAAACGCCTAAAGAAATCTTTTCCTCATCATCACATCCTGTCCATACGTGCTGGCCTTTGTATGCAACGCAAATCGATGTGCCTGTATCCTGGCAGAATGGCAGAACTCCTTTTGCTGCAACTTCCGCATTACGGAGCATTGTGAGAGCCACAAATTTATCATTTTCAGAAGCCTCGGGATCATTCAGTATTTTTGCTACGAGCTCATTGTGCTCCCTTCTCAGCAAGAATGAACAGTTGTGGCTCGCTACGTTTGCGATTACTGTGAGCGCTTCAGGATCGACCACAAGCATTTCATGACCGTTCCAATCTTCTGTTTTTACATAATCCTTAGTAATCAGTTGATATTCCGTGGTGTCTGGACCAAGTGGAAACATCTCCTGATAATGAAATGGTTTAGTTGGCATAGTTTCCTTGGGTTAGTAATGAAAACCATAAGGCTTGTAGGTTGCATTTGTATCCCTTCAAAGAGAAAAAAGATCATTTAAGCCTCATGCAATTATATTTGCAAAAGTAGGAAAAAAAAATACATTTACCAAGAATAATTTACTCTTTTTGATTCTTTTGAGTAATTGTCTTGTCCCAACTAATCATTTGGCGGGTCTTAATTTGTATCTTTTTCTTTCCTGGATGATCATATGTTTTATTTATTACCTGATTATCAACCTACTATATGGATTTAACAATTTTTTAATTGGGTTTAATCTACTTTTTTCCTAATTTTGTGTGATTCTGAGTATCTTTGCTCTTTTGAGAACTGACACAAAGAAGTTGGATGATCTGTATGCCTTCCATCAGTATTTCTTATTAATCTGATTATCATATTCATATCCATAATAATTTTCAAAACTACATTCGAGGCAAATTTGCCTTTGATGTCTTTTCAAATAGAAATTTTATGGTTACCATGTTTTGAAAAGTCTTAAATGACCGACTAATTTCCATTTTGATAACAGCATGTAAGATGCTTAAAGGCTTTACTATTCATCGTAAACGCGGCCGTTTTCAAGGTCGCTGACAACCAATAAGAAACAATAGAATACTCCATAGAATAATTATGAACGTGAGAAAATACCTTTCAATAATCTGTATTATCCTTGTTTCATTGATTGCTTTCGGGAACTCGGATAGCTACGGAGCAAAGAAAAAAACTACGACAAAGACAACTGCGGTAAAGAAGACAGGTTCATCCAAAAATTCATCTGCAAAAAAAGCAACAACAAAGAAGAAATCTACAACTAAGAAGAAAACAACCTCTGCTTCTACAAAAAAGAGCACAGCAAAAACTTCCTCTAAAAGCAAAACTACAAAAAAGACATCCAAAAAAAGGAAGACTGCAAAATCACGAAAACGCAGGTCTACCCCATCCTACAAGCCTTATACTCCACCAGCAGAGCCGATTCTTAACGATTCCCTAACTTTACTCGTTAATAGGGAATTGATAGAATGGATTCCGGAAAACACTAATCCGGGAGGACTTCGTGTCAATAGTGTTGTTCCCGATATGAAGACACGAGTTGCGAAAATTGGTCTGAATGAAAACTTCACATACCTTCCAGTCACCTCTCAGCTGATCTCCGACATGACGGGAAAGATCAATTCGATTCTTCCTGATTCCTTAGCGGGATTCACAATATCGCTTAATGTAGGGCCACGTCTTTACGCGTATTATATTAATTCTATCGACAAGTTGCCTGAACGCTTTAGAAAAAACAATCCTATTGTCACTGAGGTGAATCCGGCAGTAGTTGCCAAAAAAGGTATGGATGGCGACATCGTGGCTTTATGGCCAAGCCATGGCAGATATTATAAAGGTGGCAAAGCCCCCGGTACAGGTGGATGGGTCTGGCAACGTCCCCAACTGTTTCAGGAGACAGAAGACACCCACACGATGTCTTATATTTATCCGTTTGCAGTTCCAATGCTTGAGAATGCCGGTGCATACGTTTTCCTTCCACGTGAACGCGACATAAATAAAAACGAAGTGATCGTAGACAACGATGTGAATGAATCAGGCCAGATCTTTTCTCAACCCTATTATAAGGAAATGACCGGTTTGAAGAAATGGACTACAGGCACAGAAGATGGATTTATTTATGATCTGCCTGATTTCAGAGATACTGAGAATCCCTTTGAGAATGGCACATACAGGCAGACCACTACTATTACCGCAGGTGACCCTTCCGTAGCTGCGTGGTATGCTGATATCCCTGAAGATGGAGAATATGCCATATACGTAAGTTATAAAACGCTTCCTAATTCTTCTACGGATGCGAGATACACTGTCAACTATTCCGGAGGAACAAAGGAATTCAAGGTAAATCAAACCATGGGAGGAAGTACCTGGATTTATCTTGGCACCTTCCCGCTCGAAGCCGGATACAGCGACGTAGAACCTGTAGTAACTCTATCAAATCTTTCACGTACGGCAGACAAGGTAATAACTGCTGATGCTATAAAAATTGGTGGGGGAATGGGAAATATAGCCAGAAGTGACAGACGATCAGATATATTCCTCGATCCATCCACACCCGAAGAGGGACTCGCGCTTAATGATGCCCAGGAAGACGATGAGGATGAAGAAGACGAAGAAACGGAGGATGATGAATCTTTGGACGTAGAGGAAACTTTGGGAGATGATACTCAGATTAAAGCAAATGAGCAACCTCAGGTTGCAACTCCTAATTCCAAATTCAAAGTGTCAGGTATGCCAAGATTCCTTGAAGGTGCTCGTTATTGGTTGCAGTGGGCCGGTATGCCGGAGCATATTTACTCTCCATATCATGGCACGGATGATTACAAGGACGACTATACTTCAAGAGGCCATTGGGTAAACTATCTTGCCGGAGGTTCTCGGGTTCTGCCAAATCAAGATGGTCTAGGTATACCGGTTGACGTAGTTATGGCTCTTCATTCCGATGCCGGCAAGAAAGCTGATGACTCTTTCATAGGTACTCTCGGAATATATTATACTAACGGTGGAGATACTTATACAGATGGCACTCCAAGATCAAATTCACGAACACTTACGGATATGCTCATGCGCCAGATCTCCGGAGATATCCGCCAGACATGGGAACCGGAGTGGAAACGCAGATCCATGTGGGATAAATCGTATGTAGAAGCAAGAGTTCCCGAAGTGCCTACATCGTTGATTGAGCTACTTTCACATCAGAACTATGCTGATATGAAATATGCCCTCGATCCTGCATTCAGGTTTACCGTGAGCCGTTCAATATATAAAGCTTTAGGCCGATTTGTAGCTGAAAGAAAAGATCGGAAGTTTATAGTGCAACCTTTGCCTGTAAAAGATTTCTATATCTCTCGCATAAAGAAAGGTCAATATAGACTGGCATGGCAACCGACTCCAGACAGACTTGAGCCTACGGCCGTTCCTTCTAAATATATTATAATGGAGCGTACTGCAGATGAGTTAGGATTCCATTATCTTGGAGAAACCACATCTACTCATTTTGATGTTATCGTTGAGGATACCGACATTCATTCTTTCAGGATTATCGCAGCTAATGAAGGTGGAAGTTCCTTCCCTTCAGAGACTTTGGTTTTGCGTGAATCTCATAGTGATCAGACTCCAATTCTTATCATAAATGGTTTCACCCGCGTCAGTGGTCCGAAGAATTTCTCTGAAGATGGAGAGGCTGGATTTAAATCGTATGAAGATTTTGGTGTACCCTACATTAATGATATTATGTTTGTGGGATATCAGAATAATTTCAAACGCAACTCCGAGTCATTTGGCCAAAGCGAGGGAAATTATGCTACCCAGGTTATCAGTGGTAATACCTTTGATTTTCCTTATCTTCATGGTGTCTCAATAGCTGAAACAGGGAGAGGATTTGTATCTTCCTCTGTAGGAGCGATAGTGGCAGGAAATGTAAAGCTGGAAAAATACAAGACTATCGACCTGATTTTAGGAAAACAGAAAACCACTGTTACCGGAAATGGTAACACAGGTATGAGATTCACAGCTTTCCCGAAGAAACTTCAGGATGAATTAAAAACTTTCACCCGCCATGGAGGAGATCTATTCGTTTCAGGTGCATATGTGGCCAGTGACCTTGCTGATTCACGTTCACCGAGAGGTAGCTTTGAGTTTTCTTCTGAAGTATTGGGTATTACTCCGGGTTACGGTTCGCAGTCCTTTACAGGTCAATTGCTGACAAATGGTCTTTCCTCTGTTGCAATTCCTCAGCGCATCCTTTCCTATAGCAACACCTTGAATGATCAGAGATATATTGTGGAAAAACCCGATATTCTATCACCTTCAGGCAAAGTTGAAGCAAATACCTTCCTCACTTTCTCTGACACTTCGCTTCCAGCCGGTTACCTTACCCGCAATGGCAGGAGCAATGGTGTGATCATGAGCGTTCCGTTTGAAGCCATTGAGGATGCGTCAGCTCGAAATCAGCTCATGAAGTATATTCTTGATTATCTTGAAAAATAAATGGGCTCAATAAGGATGAGGCTGTATCAATATTCAAAAATTGCTGGGATAAACCTTTGGCATGTGTCGATTTCAACATAATAATATAAACTGAACTGTATTATGATTTCCTACATTCACCGGATTATCCCTTTTGAACAGCCTCATTACCATTTTAAAGTTTGAACTTTTAAAAATTGAATAATGAAATTGATAAGGTTTACAGATGTCAACTCGTTAAGAGATGAGATCTTTAAAAATACACTTGAACAATTCATCCTCGTTCAGCTTGATGATAAACAAGTGAATTTCGACTCCAATTTCTTTCATCGAATGGAGGAAGTGGCTGTCGATTCCGACGCGTCAGTCACATATAGCTGGTTTCGTGAAAAAGATGGCGACCGGATAACGCTTCATCCTCTCAACGATTATCAGTTTGGTTCAGTAAGGGATGATTTTGATTTTGGCAGTGTTGTTATGCTGAATGTTGCCGACGTATTAGCAGCTTCTGAATCATTTACAATTGAGGAATCCGAGGCACCTGATGGTGGATGGTACGCTTTACGTCTGAGAATGTCCATAGGGAAGACAATAGCGGCTTTGCCCGAATATCTCTATACAGTAGAAAAGACTGATTATAGAAAAAGCGGAGAGAAGCAACATGACTATGTCAATCCTCGCAACAGTTATTATCAGGCCTGGATGGAGCGTGTGTTCACAGATTTCCTGACAGATATCGACGCAACTGTAGCATTGAATCCTGTAAGACCCAATTTCAATGAGGAGAAATTCGCAGTAGAAGCCTCAGTCATCATTCCCGTCAAAAATCGGGTAAAGACAGTAGGTCAGGCGGTTGAATCAGCATTACGGCAAAAAGCTGACTTCCCATATAATGTAATTGTGGTTGACAATGGAAGTACAGATGGAACGAGTGAGCTGCTGGCATCAATTGCATCTCAAGATGCACGACTTATAATTATTACTCCGGATGAGACAGAGTTTTTGGGTATAGGAGGTTGCTGGAACAAAGCGATTTTATCTGATCAATGTGGCAAATTTGCAGTACAACTTGATTCAGACGACCTATATTCCTCTGAAGATGTACTTTCGCGAATTATTACAAAATTTTATGAAGAACGGGCGGCCATGGTTATCGGCTCTTACATGATGACCGATTTCAATCTCAATCCCATTCCACCGGGAGTGATAGATCATCGTGAATGGACAACCTTGAATGGAGCTAACAATGCATTACGTATAAACGGTTTCGGCGCTCCTCGAGCTTTCTACACTCCTTTAGTCCGAACCATTCTTTTCCCTAATGTAAGTTATGGAGAGGATTATGCAATGGCATTGAGGATAAGCAGGGAGTATGCTGTGGCCAGAATCTATGACCCTATATATCTTTGCAGAAGATGGGGGGGCAACAGTGACGCTGATCTGTCAATAGAGAAAGTTAACAAGAATAATGAATATAAGGATTTCTTGCGCTCTGTAGAAATGATTGCAAGAATTCGTGCTAATATGGAAAAAGATGCTAACGAGCTACCATCATGATGATATTTTGAGTCTGATAGATTCTCAGCTCGAGGTATGGCCAATGGCGAAAAGGAATTATGATGCCTTGAGACAAGTGGAACGACGCAATGTGGATATAAACGGATATGAATTCTTGATTCAACATAATCCGGCTCGGATAGTGTCTACGGGAGCAGCAACAGACAAGGCCTCGATTGCTGAAAGGAAATGTTTTCTTTGTCGTCATAACCGTCCGGAAGAGCAGATGATTTTTCCAATTATTGAAGGTTGGGATTTGCTCGTCAACCCCTATCCTATTTTGCCGGTTCATCTCACAATCGTATCTTGTGAACATCGCCCTCAGAACAGAGTGCCGAAGGAAATAGTTGAGTGTGCCATGCGGTTACCCGGTATGGCCATCTTTTTCAATGGTGCTAAAGCCGGCGCTTCTGCACCTGATCATCTCCATCTTCAGGCGGTGTTGAAAGACGAATTGCCCTTGATCCGTCTCGTTGAAAAAGTACATCCGATATCCGCGAGGCTTGTATTACCGTCTGATGCATTGTTGCCCAATTTCCCCTATTTCTTTTTCACAGGAGTAGTAGCCCCAGATGAATCAGGCGCTAAGACATTGTTGGCCGGACTTTCCATAGGGGGATCTGAGACAGCTGATAGTTTAAAAGATCCTGAACTCGTAAACACTTTCTTTTGGATCGGAGAAAATAATCTGCTACGATTCATTGCAATTCCACGTAAAGCCCACCGACCTGCTTGTTATTTTGCAGAAGGTCAGGATCGGAAACTTATTAGTCCCGGTTGCATAGATATGGCAGGTATGCTTATTACGCCAAGACTCGAAGATTACAACTCACTTGACACCGAGCAAATCAAGAAGATTTATAAGGAGGTTGGATTTTGATATTTTAAATGATGAAAAAGAATTCTGGTGTTGAAGTTCCTGCTGTTTCCCCATGGTGGTGGATTCCTACCTTGTATATTGCTGAGGGATTTCCGTATTTTGCAGTTAATACACTCACGGTATTAATGTATGTTAATATGGGTATCAGCATCTCTGAAATGGCCTTTTACACGGGATGGCTGTATCTACCTTGGGTGATTAAGCCTTTCTGGAGTCCGTTTGTCGACTTATTCGGGACAAAGAGGAAATGGACTATCTTCATGGAGCTCTTCATGGCTGTTTGTATGGCTACAATAGCTTTCCTACTACCTACAAGTGTCTTCTTTTCGTCAACTCTTGCTGTATTCTGGTTGCTAGCATTCTTCTCGGCAACCCATGATATAGCAGCAGATGGTTATTATATGCTTGAGCTTACACCTCATGATCAGGCAGCTTATGTAGGCGTACGTTCTACCTTTTACAGAATTGCAAGTGTGGCTGGTCAAGGGGGATTGGTTATACTTGCAGGGTATCTGGAGAAGAGATTAGACAATGTGCCTATGGCTTGGGCTTATGTATTCGCATTGCTTTCTGTTTTCTTTCTCATTGTTGGGTTATATCATACGAAACGTATGCCGAGAGCAAAAGGAGACGCTCCTATGCCGGGGGTGACAGCCAAAACAATCGCTAAAGATTTCTGCAGGACTTTCGTCACATTTTGCTCAAAACCTTTTTTTGGATCAGCCATAGCTTTCATGTTGCTCTACAGACTCCCTGAAGCTTTGTGCATAAAACTTGTTCAACCATTTTTTGTATCTCCTCGTTCTGAAGGTGGCCTGGCACTCACAACACAGGATGTAGGCTTCATCAATGGCACTGTAGGTGTTATTGCCCTTTTATTGGGAGGAATTGTTGGAGGTGTTGCCATATCCAAAGGAGGGTTGAAAAAATGGTTATGGCCAATGGCATTCAGTCTCACATTACCTTGCATTTTTTATTGTTTCCTGGCAATGTATCAACCTGACAACTATATTCTAATACCAACAGCGGTTTTTATTGAGCAGTTTGGTTATGGTTTTGGTTTCACTGCTTATATGCTATATTTGATATATTTCAGTCGAGGAGAAAGTCAGACCACTCACTATGCTTTCTGTACAGCCTTTATGGCTCTTGGTATGATGGTGCCCGGAATGTTTGCGGGATGGCTTCATGAATATTTCATGAAGCTGAATATACTTGGTGCTGACGGCTCGCAGGGATTTATCAATTTCTTCTGGTTGGTGATGATTGCGTGTATCGCAACCTTTATAGTTTGTGGAAAAGTAAAGATAGCTCCGGAATTTGGAAAGAAAGAAAAAAATAAGGCGGATTAATGTTCCGCCTTATTTTTAGAATGGATCATTCAAAAAATTTAATATTTCATCCGGTCTACTCACGATGTTGTTGGCATGATATTCACGCAGTTCTGTAACGGGTCTGAACCCCCATGTTACACCTACGGATTCTACACATGCTCTACGAGCTGTCTCTATATCTACTCCCGAATCCCCTACATAAAGCACTTCTGATTTTGGAGTGGGACATTCAGATAAAATTTCAAATACGATTGATGGGTCAGGTTTAGCCGGCCGGCTTTCAGATTGGCCTTTTACCACTGCAAATGGAATGTCTGGAAAATATTGATTGATGATTTTTGTGACAGCTTCCTGGTACTTATTTGAAGCAACTGCCACCTTCACCCCTCTTTCAGTAAGTTCCTGAAGTAGTTCCGGTATCCCTGGATAAGGTGTGGTGTTAACGGCACAATGCGAGTCATAATATGTCTTGAATTCCTTAAGCAGTTCATCAATCACCTCTTTATCAGCGTCAGGTTGCGCACGTTCCATCAGTTTTCTAACTCCGTTTCCAACCATATAATTATAGGCTGGAATCGGATGTTGAGGATAACCCATTTTCCTTAAAGCATAGTTACAGGCTTCTCCAAGATCGTATATGGTATTCAATAGAGTGCCATCAAGATCAAATATTACCAAATTCTTCATACTTGTTGCTTTTTCATTTTCAGTTAAAACGGATAGCCGATTGAGAAATGGAAGGATCGGTCTCTTCCCCAGCGAGGATGGATCAAAGGCCAGTGCACCTGCCCCATTGCCGGATTATGTGCCTTCATTCCCAGATCGAATCTTATGAGGAAATAACTGAAGTCCATTCTCAAACCCAATCCATATGCGGCTGCTATCTCTTTATAAAACGAATTGAAATGAAACATTCCTCCGGGTTGATTAGGATAATTATGAATTGTCCATATATTTCCTGCGTCAATAAATGCTCCGAGTTCGAGCACCCAGAATAGTTTAGCCCTGTATTCAGCGCTCATGTCTATCCTTATATCTCCACACTGGTTGATGAAGTCGCTCACTGAATTTGTTCCGGGGTACTTTCCCGGACCTAACGTTCTTACATCCCAACCTCTGACTCCATTGGCTCCTCCTCCATAAAATCTTTTTTCAAAAGGCAAAATTGTGGAATTGCCATACGGATATCCCACACCCAAACCTGCATGGAAAGCCAAAGAGTTGCGCTGATCAAAGGCATGAAGGTAAGTGAAATCGCTGTTGATTTTGAAATACTGTGAGTAGTGTATTCCGAAAATTTTATAAGGGTGTTCAGCCGGATGACCTCTGTGATTGAAAATAGTGCTCAAGAGATATAACACGTTACCGGCAAACTCCACATTCGCTCTAACTGTATATACATTCCGTTGGAATCGTAATCCGCCTAATGGAGAAGGATTTTTTTTATTGGAATGATAAAATGAGAAGCCCATCCTCATGATGAAATGGTCTTCGTAGCTGTAACGCAAAAGCGGATTGTCAGGAGCAATCTCATCAATGAAGTTATAGGTGCTCTGCGGCAAATACACATAATTGATATCTACAGGAGTGAAGATGTAACGATTATTGTTTCTATTATGTGTCCACTTATACGACCATCCTGCATTTGAGATCACTCTTGTGTATTCCGGTCGCTCCTGATAGGTCATCGCCACATTCAACTCAGTTGTGGCATTTATCTTCCTTTTGAAATTTTCCGATAGAAATGGAGCCTTGAATTTCGGAAAATTTATTCCTATGTCGGCCGAATACTCCATATATCTGTCATGGAGAAGACCTTCAAGATTACCGCTCAGCGACTCATATGCCCCTCTCACCTTTGCGGTGAGTGTCTCTGATCCTTTAGCTATATTTCTATGAGTATAAGTGGCAGAAGCGGCTACTCCAAGATCACCTTCAGAATTCGTACCCTCAATTTCCAAAGCAATGCTTTGGCTCTTTCCGGGTGTAAGCAAAATGTAGGCATCAAGGATCCGGCTGTTGTCGATGTCTGCAACTTCATGAAATCTTATACTCGTAAATTTCAAGATATTCAATCGAGAAAGAGCCCTGTAAGTCCTGTCGACATCTCTCTGTCGGAATATATCACCGGAATGAAGAAAACAATTGTCATAAAGCACACTTGGACGTAGATAGCGATCATTTCCATATAATATGGTCAAATCCTTATAGCTCACAGTGTCTTGAGCCGTAATGTGACCTAATGTTTCATCTGAAGAAGGATCAAAATCAGCTACTACAATTATTTTCCCTATTCGAAATACTTTGTGTTCTGCTGCCAAAGAGTTGGCTTCAAATTTCTTAGCCGGATTGACCGTCATAGTCAGATCGACATCATAACTCCCTGCCGTAGTATCTGCATTAAATGTTATGAATTCCTTGACAAATTCATAATAACCTCGGTTTCTTAAATTCTGGGTTATCTGCTCTCTTTGGTTATCAAGCAAAGATCTGTCAAGAAGACTCCCTTTCTTGACTATGAATCTATTGGAATCTTTCATTATCAGATTCTTGATAGTTGAATCTGAGAATTCATAATTAATGGAAGATATTACGTGAGGTGCACCTGCTGTAAGGGTATAATCCACAGAAATTCTTCTTTTCTTCTCATTAATGACAGTATCTACCACTACTGAGGCTTCCAGAAAGCCTTTATTTTCAAGCGCCTTTAATAATTGTTCCTTGCCGGCCATTGTCAAGGTTGAATCATATATCACGGGTGGTTCACCAACTTTTCTGATCCAGCGGTTCCACCATTTGGTAGTGTCATTTCCGCTAAGATTATATATACCAAGCCTGAACTTAGTGCTCCATAACATTTTATGATTAGGAAGCTGCCTAAGGTACGACGTCATCTCCTCCTTGTCAATAGTGCCGGTTGAATCGTTTACGATAATAGAAACTGAATCAAGCAGATAATTGCCTTTACTCACAAAACGGCTGCTATTGCAAGCCCCTGAGAGAAGGGCCGGCAACAGCAACATTATTTTGATATTCCTCTTAATACGATTCAAAGTTTTTACATTCTGGGGAATGCAAAGTTAATATTTTTTTAGTAATTTTGTAAATATTACAAATGTTTAATTATGCAAACCATCTATACAGAGACCGCATTTATCTCGGCCGGAGAAGCTAATCCGGAGCAGGAGCTATCGTTGGCCGTGCTTGTAGCTAAACTGATAGACATTGCTACAGCTCATGCCAACAGTCTTGGAATCGGCAATCCCTCAATGACCGAGCTGAAAGCCGGTTGGGTGCTTTCACGGCTTACAGTGGATATGCAAAGTTATCCAAAAGTAAATGATACCTATTGCATCTCAACTTGGGTTGTCTCTTTCAACCGTCATTTTTCAGAACGTGATTTTTGCATTTCTTCTCCTGACGGCAAGATATATGGTTACGCACGTTCAATTTGGATGGTTATCAGTACTGAAGACCATTCGAATTTAGGACTTTCTCATTTAACATTGTCCCCGGAAATCATTGCGGGCAACGAAGCCCCTATTGATAAACAAGCTAAACATGGGTTGATTCTTCCGCCGGAAGCAATCAAAGACAGCCATAAAGGAGTTTTGCCGGCAACACATCCGGTGTTTGAGTATCAATTCAAATATTCAGACCTTGATTCTTATAGACATGTCAACACTGTAAGATATGTTGTGATTTTACTGAATCAATTCTCTCTATCAACCTTCGACAAATCTTATGTACGTCGTCTTGAACTTTCATTCATGCATGAGGCTCGTTATGGAATGGAAATTGAACTTTGGCGTCATGAACCTGAACCCGGACATGCATCCTTCCTCATAAAGGAAAAAGATTTTCCCGAGATTGAGGGAAAACCGTTATTCTATGCCAGAATTATGTTGGAATCAAGAAAGGATAATGATGCTCCTCAATAAGGTATAATTGTCTCCAATATTTAAATCTTATACGAGGGTTAATGTGTAAGATAACTGCTGAAAGGACTCTGTAAACAAATATATTCTCCTCTCTCTAAATTGGCATATTCCCGAAGATTTGCTGCGTCTCTTGACCGCAACTCTTCCTCTTCGCGATTTTCATATAAGCCAAAATGCATTGGGAAGAAGTGTCTTACGTTAATCTCTCTTACGAATATCTTAGCACCCTCGGCATAATCTGTTCCGATTCTGGAATCAACCGGAAACATTACATAGTCAATCTTGGGATACTTATCTTTGATTGAATTAAGAATAGCAAGATAATTATTCAAAGCAGTTGCAATTTCTTCCGTTGTAGATTCATCTTTCCATAACCAGGCATTTAAATCACCGGCATGAAAAAATGAAATTTGGTTTTCTGCCGAATCCATCTTGACTTCTATATAATAGGAATTTCCAATGTCGGTTGATCCAAAAGCTACCACCCTCAGAATATTGTCCTCATAAGTTTCTCCTTCTGAAAGAATGTTCACGCTCTCCGGAGAAGGTTTACTTCCTGAATATAGTGATTCTGGCATAAGGATATGTCTCGCCATCTTGGCTACATCCTTACTTAAGATATACTTTATCTTACAGAATCTTTTCTCCCACTCAAATATTCTTTTAGAATAATGATCCTTGTGATGATGACTTACAAATACGTATAAAGGTTTTTGAGAATCAAGTTGTTTGATAAAATATGGAATTTCCTTTGAACTACCTGTTGGATCTTTCCAAAAATCAAAAATAAGATTACACAATGGGAGTTCTACTAAAAAGCAGTCATGATAAATATATGTGATTTGTGTCATCTGAATAATGAATTGATTTCAAATTTATCAACCAGCTTGGGGTTAGAATTGTTTAAAATTAAGAAACTTTATTAAACCCTGTAAACTATGAACAAGCCCCAATTCAACCATAGCAATACCATATACACTATATCATGGATACTTACAGTGCCCATTCTCATAGAGATAAGTACTGCATGTACGCTCTTCTCCATGTGGATCGCATGGGTTTTGTTTTTCCTTGTAGCACTACTCTCATTAATAAGGATATGGCACGGCTTTGCGCAGAAGTGTTATAAGTTTAGTATATCATTGTTCTCACAATTGGTTCTTGGCTTCATAGTGCTCGGGTTTTTCCAATTGTCCTTCAATAATGTCTTTCATACTCCCTTTAGCCATTCCCTTAAACCGGATATAGTGGAAGTGGCCAATCCTGTTCTTGTAGTAGACAGTACGAAGAATAAGCCAGCTGATCCTGAGAAGAACCATAGTGAAATAAAGGAGAAAGATCTTGATGACTCTCACGAAAAGGTTAACAATAGCCAATACAAAATCAGAAGACACGATAATAGATAATATTAACTACTGATTCCTTTTCTCAGATTTTTCACAAATCATTTGATTCTCCCGACCACTTTGATTAATTTTGCGAAGAAGAAACAAATCAATCCCCTCAATTGAATCGCAATTTAGGGGATTGGAAATGTGTTCTTCCATTCATATATAATATTCCAATGATAACCGCTTCCGAAAAGAAAAGAGAAAACATAGCTGAATATCTGCTGTATATGTGGCAGATAGAAGACCTAATAAGAGCGTATAAGCTCGATATTGACAAAATTCAAGAGAACATTATTGATAAATATAGTGATCTTGATGAGTCGCGTAGAAAGGAAATGAGAGAATGGTATGAGTCCCTCATCGATATGATGCGCCGGGAAGGTGTGGTAGAAAAAGGTCATTTGCAACTTAACAAAAATGTGATAATTGCACTTGATGACCTCAATCAACGATTACTTTCAGATTCGAAATTTGCATCTTATTCAGCACAGTTCTATCATACGTTGCCAATAATTGTGGAGTTGCGTGCCAAAGCAGGTGAAAACAAGTCAGGAGAGATAGAAACGTGTTTCAATGCTCTATATGGTATTTTGATGTTGAGGCTTCAAGGAAAGGAGATCTCTGAAGAGACCAAACAGGCAGCTGCGCAGATTTCCAAATTCCTTGCTTTGCTTTCCCATTATTATAAACAAGACTACAACAACGAACTTTTCAAAGATTAAAAGAGATTCAACTGATCTGAATAATGAGCGACGAACTAAATAAAGAGATAGCCAAACGAAGAACTTTCGCCATCATTTCTCACCCTGATGCAGGTAAGACCACTCTTACTGAAAAATTGTTGCTATTCGGTGGTGCAATCCATGTAGCCGGGGCGGTGAAGAGTAATAAGATAAAAAAAACAGCCACTTCCGACTGGATGGAAATCGAGAAACAGAGAGGTATCTCTGTGGCTACATCAGTCATGGGTTTTAATTATGGTGATTATAAAGTCAATATTCTCGATACTCCCGGTCACCAGGATTTTGCAGAAGATACGTTCCGAACGCTCACTGCAGTTGATTCGGTTATCATTGTGGTCGATGTGGCAAAAGGTGTGGAGACTCAGACCAGGCGATTGATGGAAGTTTGCAGAATGAGAAATACTCCTGTCATTATTTTTGTAAACAAACTTGACCGCGAGGGTCGTGATCCTTTTGATATTCTTGATGAACTCGAAGCAGAACTTCAAATAAAAGTTCGTCCCCTCACGTGGCCTATAAATATAGGGGCTAAGTTCAAGGGTGTATATAACATTTATGAAAAAGGCCTTGATCTTTTCACGCCATCCAAGCAGACAATCAGTGAACGCGTGGAAATTGAAGACATCAATTCTCCGCTTATTGACGAGCTCGTGGGTAAGGAAGATGCTGAGAAGTTGCGCGAAGATATTGAGCTTATTGATGGGGTTTATCCGGAATTTGATGAGAAAGCTTATCTTGAAGGAAAAGTTGCACCTGTATTTTTCGGTTCAGCTTTGAATACTTTTGGCGTTAAAGAACTTCTTGATTGTTTCGTGAAGATCGCACCTTCTCCCCAGCCAATCGAGG
>CAZUNU010000056.1:0-15826 GCA_964622105.1 uncultured Sangeribacter sp.
GCTCAAATTTGAATCCTGCAGTCAGAGCCGACTGCTTGTCATCTTTAATTCCTAATAGAAAGAAATCGACAGCACCGATGATCATTCCATATGTACTCGGCTTGAATCCATCTTTCATATCAAAAGACTTCAGACGGATCGTAACATTTCCACCAAAAGGGGAATCAGCTGATTTAACAGCATTTTCCAATTCGCTTATCTGGGCCGGAGTCAAACTCTCACCATTAAAACTGCGTACAGAGCGACGTTCCTTAATTGCTTCTATAATATTCATGGTCTATCGTTTTTAATTCTAAACATAAGGCAAAACGTCACTGTTCACATAATTGTGATGGCTCCTTATATACTTAGGATGATATTTTGAAGATTATTAATTAAAGTAGGTCCGATTTGTATGTTATTATGTACGATTTATCCTGCCAAACTGAGTATTATGTACTATTTGTGCGTTAAATAATAAATAATGTACTATTTTCGTAAATAATGTTTCTCTGACACAATTATCATGGCGCATCTTACACAACACATAGTGAAACTCTCTGACATAAATAAGAGCGAGCACAATCGCTTGCTTTCCGGAATCACGGCTGGAGCCTTCATATGCATAGATGGAGCAGCCAGAATAAAGGTCAATGATGTGGGTCGCAAAGTGAGTGCAGGTGATTTGCTTTTATATCCGCCTTATGCCACTGTATCGCTTGAAGAGAGTGATACAGATTTCAAAGGGTATCTTGCTTCCGTAGATTATGAGTTTGTAATTGCATCTGTCAAATCCTTGGAATGGAGTGCCAACCTTCACTTCATTTCAAGGCATCCTGTAGTGAAATTGATGGAAAAAGACTATGAAATAATTCTTTCATTGCTTGACCTTATTTCATACAAAACGTCTCAGTTTACTACTCCACTAAATACTTTGCTATTATCCAGCCTATGGGAATCACTTACTTATCAAGTATTATCGGCCTACTTAGCTGTGCATCCACTTGAGGCAGATTCAAATTCCATTAAAAACAATATCGCCCTTACATTTCAGGCCGACTTAATGCAGCATTTTATCACACATCGTGATGTAGCATTTTATGCGGCCCAGCAAAGACTTTCACCTCGTTATTTTTCATCAGTAATAAAGGAAGTGACCGGATATAATGTATTATATTGGATTGTCCAGGCAGTAACCGGAGAAGCAAAGAAAAGATTAATTGAATCAGGCCTTAGCATAAAGGAGATAGCGTATTCTTTAAATTTCACAAGTCCGACATTCTTCTCGCGCTGGTTTAAGCAATACACCAGCTCAACCCCCAAAGAGTTCAAACAGCAAAGAGGAGTAAAAGCCGGGTGCTCCTGATCTGGGAGACGCTTATAAAGCCAGCCTCATGATCAATTGTCATAAGGCCGGCTTACTAAAACTAAATGCTTATTTTACTAAATACTTCTCTAATTAAATTCTTCTCTAACCAATTGATTATTCAACCAATTTATACTCTCGCAAATTGTTTATGAAAACAATATTTCTCAAGACAATCGATTATTTCACAACTACTTTTGAGACTTTCGAACCCTGCTTAACGATATAGATGCCAGGGGTAGCATTCTGGGCGTTCACCCGAACACCGCTGAGAGTGTAGTATTCTTTTGCTGCGGTCTCAGCCTCATCCACACCTACAGTCTGAACGGCTGAGGTAGCTTTCAACGCAAGATATTTAAGGGTATTGGTTGTAAGGTTCTCAAGATTACCCTGGAAAGCATTGACGCCTTCACGGGGAGCCCACTCGCAAGCAGCAAGACCGTTTGCGATTACTGTGCCCTTGTTGCCCTCCGGCTTGAACTCCACGATGCCGGCAACGCAATAGTCCTGAACGTGGCCCCATGTACCGAGCACTTCGCAATTGAAATCTTTCTCAAATTTCTCTGTTGTGTTCTTCCCTTCTGAAGTATACTGATATGAGTTGAGGTCCCACATGCAGTTGTGGTCTTCACGCCACATCTCTGTGCCATCGTTTGTACCCTCCATAGGATATGTAGGAGATACGAAAGCGGCATACTGATAACCTGCGGGCACTGTCTCAAGACCTGCATAGATTGCATGGCCGGTATGGTTGTAGACCTGTGTAGCATCAAATACGCGAGACGAATCGGCATCCGGGAAGAGAGCGGCGTCGTTCATTGCACCGATAATAGCCTGAATTGTCCATACATCTGTACCTTTTCCACCGTTGCCGTCACCGAAGAGATGGGGACCGTATTCATCGGGGATGCGGCCGATAGAGGGAGTGAGCTGAGTGGCATGTTTGCTCAGATAGATATTGCCGCCTTCATTAAGATAAGAAGCGAGTGCAGATGCAAATTCATCGGAGCCGAAACCGTCAGGAAGGTTGGCTGCGCCCATGCCGATGCCAATACGGTCTACATGTACCCATACAGCGTCATAAGTATCAGCCTTGAGGTTAGCCGCATCGGCAACACTTACGAGCTCGCCATCAGCGAAGGTATTAACGAAATATTGAGCGGCCACTTTCTCCTGATTTGGAAGAGACTCAACGTCGGTTGAAGCAACTACCATTGCAATTTTTCCGGCAGATGCGTAGATGCTTGTGGAAAGCATACATGCGGCAATGGCCGCAAAAGATGTAAAAAATTTCATAATGTAAAACAGTTTGTAGAAACTTGAAAAAAGAAAATTTTCGCTTTGCGCATACGAATATCCTCGGTAGTGATCACCTCTGCGATTATCAAGGATGGCGCAAAATTATGGGTAAAAAATAGAGACAACTATCAAAAAATGTGCATAAAGTATCAAAATATCCGCATTTTATTCGTTTGTAATACAAAATGCAACAAATTTGATAGCCCTACCCTTACTTTCCATACTCCAATTGCCGGATTAGTGGAGATATAGACTTATGAAATTCATTTACGTCATCGAATAGAATTGATAGATCAAACGAAAATTATAAAATGCCATTGTGAATAATTCTTTTGCAGTATGCCTTATGCTTTGTCAGTATAGGGATTTTTTATTACCTTTGCTATCGAAATTTTGCTTTTTAAGTTCCCATTGAATTTTTCAGCTTACCTTATAAAGTGCATAGCATTCAAGATAATTTATTGCGCGGGGAAAATGATAATAGCACGTTACAATGGTAGACGATAGAAATTACTTTAGATTATGAAGAAGAAAAATCCCCACCGGGCAAGTATATACTTTGTCCTATGGGGATTTTTTAATTGTTATTTATAAACCAAAACGGATTATATAGGTATAAAGTAAATCTGCAACTCTATTTACCAATAGTTAGCAAACAATCCGGATTATTTTCTTACCAGCATACCTGAGGCGACAGATTCAGCTGCTTTATCACCCTTCGTGGCACGGATAATTTCTATTGCGAAGGGTAATGTGGTGCCCGGGCCTTCCGATGTAATCAGATTCGGTTCTACTACAACTGTCTGTTCTACATACTCGCCACCATTGTTGTTAATGGCTTCTCCCAGACCGGGATAACACGTAGCCTTCTTACCTTTCAGCACTCCAAGTGGAGCAAGCACTACAGCCGGTCCCGCACAAATGGAAGCTATACGGCCATTTTTCTGATAATGAGCAAGAATTTTATCTTTCACATCTTTATTTGCAAACAGATTCTGTGCTCCGGGATCACCTCCTGGGATAATCAGCCAGTCGGCGTTCTCTGTGTTAACCTCAGAAATAAGTGAATCAGCTAAAATCGTCTGATTCGTCGCTCCTTTAATCTGAAGATTGTCTGAAACAGCCACTGCTACAACCGGTATGTCAGCTCTACGAAGAGCATCTATCGTAGCCGTTGCTTCTACTTCCTCTACTCCGGGAGCAAGAAAAATATAAGAATTCTGTGCTTTCATAGTTACAACTCCTAACAAAATGAAAAGTGCCGATAAAGCACTCTTAAAAATTGATTTTGACATAATAATAAATACTTTTATATTATAACCCTTCTAAGCCTCACATTGTTCGGATAAATTCATCGGCTTCAGACCGTGATGTGAATCTTATTACTGTTTTGCCACTGGCCGCCAAAAGATCATTTATTCCCGGTAGCACATTTCTTCGGAAGTTTTCAATCCATTGACGAAATTCCGGATCAAAATCCTCTTCTACCCATGGAAGGTCAACGCGTTTAGTGCCAATCCTTGATTTAACACCCTCAATGCAATCCTTAAGGGGAAGATCAAACAGAAAAACGGTATCGCATTTCTCCAAACGCATAGGAAGTGTACGCCGGTAATTACCGTCAATTATCCATTCCTCCTTGTCCAGAAGGTCAGATAGCTGATGATCAAATGCCTCTCGACTGATTACAGTTTTATCAGGTTTATGCCAGATCATATCGAGATAATACAATGGTAAGCCTGTCTTTTCTGCAAGCTTACGACTAAAAGTACTTTTTCCTGCTCCGGAACATCCTATTACGATTACCCTTTTCATCATATCAAAACTACCTTAAACAATCTATGTATTATATCTTATTATTTAACAAAAATCGAATTAGGATATGTTAGAGTTAATGCTTAAATTTGCCTATAATTATAAGTTAAGGGATGTGAACCCTACTTTTACCCAATTTAGCTTGAATTATTCCAATATTAATCATGAACTATATCTTTGATTTCGACGGTACCTTGATGGATACGTCGGCAGTGATTCTGGAAACTATAAAATCCACAATAAAAGACATGAACTTACCGGCAAAGACTGAAGATGAATGTCGATCAATAATCGGGATCCGAACGGATGAGGCCGGTAAACACCTCTTCCCCGATCTTGATATTTCAAGCGCTGTGTTCGCACGAGTGTTCCGTGCAAATTACGACCGTCTGAAAGGCCCTGCTCTTGAAAAGCCCTTTCCTCATGTAATGGAAACTTTGAGGAGACTTCATTCCGAAGGCCACGGTCTCGCCATAGCTTCAAGCCGTCGCGCGGCTTCCTTATACGAGTATATCGACATGCTCGGTATCAGAGATTGGTTTCAGATGATTGTGGGTGGAGACAATGTAAAAAAAGGAAAACCCGATCCTGAGCCTGTTCTAACCATACTTAATACCCTCGGCTGGGATCCACAAAATACATTGGTTGTCGGCGACGCAGATGTAGACATACTTATGGGTAATCGTGCCGGATGCAAGACATGCGCCGTTACTTACGGCAACGGTTCTATCGTAAGTCTACAGGTTGCTAATCCTGATTACATTGTAGATGATTTCAAGGATATTATCAGTTGAGCTGATAATGTGGAATCATTAATAATAAGTTGAACTCATTGTCGTATCCGACTGTTTGATAAGTAATCAATTCGATCACTTATAATAAAAATATTGTTATGAAAAACGATTCTTTATTCGATCTTACAGGGAAAGTAGCCGTTGTCACGGGAGGTGGTGATGGTATTGGAAAAGCATGTTGCGAGATACTTGCGGCCGCCGGCGCATCAGTGGTTGTAAGCGACCTTGCACTTGAGAAAGCACAAACAGTTGCTGATGGGATTGCCGCTAACGGTGGTAAAAGTGCAGCAGTTGCCTGCAATGTGCTAAATGAAGATGACCTTAATCATCTGATTGACTTTACAGTTGCTACGTACGGCACTGTCAATATCCTTGTGAATAATGCCGGTATGGGTGGTGGCGGACGTGAAAACCCGTTTAAAATAGATCGGGCATACGTAGAACGCATTTATGCCATTAATGTGTTCGCTCCATGGCAATTATGCAAACTTACTGCTCCTTACATGCAGAAGTCCGGTTACGGCAGCATCATCAACATTACCTCGATGAGTAGCATCAATAATAGTCCGGCTATGGCTATTTACGGTTCAACGAAAGCAGCTCTCAATCACATGGCCTCAAACCTTGCATTTGACTATGGACCAATGGGAATACGCATCAATAATGTTGGTCCCGGCGCCACCAGAACGAAAGCCCTCGCTTCTGTGCTCACTCCTGAAATTGAGGCTAAGATGCTCGCCCACACTCCTATTCATAGACTTGGAGAGGTATCTGATATAGCCGGAGCTGTGCTTTACTTCGCATCCCCGATATCAGCTTGGGTAAGCGGTCAGACACTAATGGTGAATGGTGGCGGCGTTCAGACCCTTGACTAACAAAAGTTTCTCAATGCCTTTCATCAAAGCCTTATAGCAAAACAGGTGTTTGGTTTTGTCTTGAACGAAAGAGTGCCACCCAGATGAGCTATGATGCGGCGTGATAAGCTTAGGCCGATTCCGCTACCGGTTTCACGGGTTGTGAAGAATGGGGTGAACATATGTTCAGCTGTTTCATCAGAGATAAGATCTCCATCATTGGAGATTCTTATCTCTACAGTCTCATCAGCTTTTACGTAAGTTTCGATAACGATGCTTCTGGGATCCGCTTCAATGGCATTCTTGATGATATTCAATATTACCCGGGTAAGAAGCGATTCGTCGGTATACACCATCACATCCGGAGGGAAGCAAAATAGCTTGATAACTATCTTTTTTCCTTTAATATAACTTTCTCCCGCTCTTACACACGACTCCAAAAGAGGTTTTAAATACAATACTCTCATCTGAGGCTCCGGCAGCTTGCTGAATTCTCGGAAATTCTTGACAAACTGCATAAGCGAGCTGCTGCTTGAGGAGATTGTGTTGAAGGCCTCCGTCATTTCAGCCACCGAGCCTTTATTGCTCATAGTTTCCGCTATGGATTGAATCGGTGTCAGAGAGTTCATTATTTCGTGGGTTAGCACCCGGGTGAGCTTCTCCCACGACTCCACTTCGGTCTGCTGTATTGGTCTACTTAAATCTGAGAAGGAATATACTGTGAAGGTTTTATCTCCTACGGTCAACGGCTGTTTCTTGACCTTAATATCATGATACGGGGTTTCCGCCAGCTGACATACATGGGTCAAAACCGTTCTCTCCAACAATTTCAAAGCCGCCTCATTATAAAGGCGGATATTACCATGTGAATCTGCTACAGCCACACCGATTTCCGTAAGATTAAGCACTTTGGAAAGGAATGCCTCATTCTGTCGCACCTCGTTGGTGAGTAATTCCAAGTGTTCTACAATACGGTTGAGAAGGTCATATGTTTCTCTTTCTTCTGTATTTTTACCCTCTGTTGAAAATTTATATGCGAAATCCTCACTAAGGGTTGCTTCCATTAAGAAACGCATATTCTTCTGAAGTCTTATCACGCTTCTTATCGATAAGAATCCGTAGGACACACAGAGGACAGCGGCCACGATCCACCATAGAGATCCCATGGCAAAGCAAGCTCCCGCACTGAAGGCAAATATCAATGCCAAGGCAAGCCATATTGAAGGAACGATATGCCACCCCCTGCCCTTTCTTTCAGATTCCATATTTCCGTAATTTATTGTAAAGAGTCTGTCGCGTGATTCCAAGGTAACGTGCCACTTCCGACATGTTTCCTTTATGCAACTTAACAGCTTCGGAGATGGCATTACGCTCAATCGATTCGAGTGTAGTCGATTCCGGATTATCAGTCTGTTGCGCTTCATGCAAATCGAAGTCATGCACGCCGAGAGCTGAACCATCTGAGAGGATCAGGGCTTTCTCCACTGTGTGTTCCAACTGTCGGATATTACCGGGCCACGGTTGGGAACATAATCGGCGCATAGCTTCATCGGTAACTTGTGGAGCAGGCAACGAATATATTTTGGCATACTTCTGAATGAACAGCTCCACAAGAGCCGGAATATCCTCCCGTCTATTCCTGAGTGGTGGAAGCTCTATGGACACAGTATTGATTCTGTAGAAAAGATCCTGACGGAATTCACCGGAATTCACCATCTGCTGAAGGTTGCGGTTGGTGGCGCAAATCAGCCGGATATCAATATCCCTTGGCGTATTAGTCCCTACTCTGATGATTTTTCTTTGCTGAAGGGCTGTAAGAAGCTTGGCTTGAAGATGGTAGGGAAGATTTCCGATCTCATCGAGAAAGAGAGTGCCTCCATGCGCGGTTTCAAACTTCCCGGCACGATCTGCTTTGGCATCTGTAAACGAACCTTTGGCATGCCCATACAGCTCGCTTTCAAACAATGTCTCGATCACCGCACCCATATCCACTATTTCAATCGGTCCGGATGCGCGCCTCGATAGCCTATGAATCTCTCTTGCCAGAAGATCCTTACCGGTGCCATTCTCGCCGGTTATCAGTATATTGGCATCAGTGGGTGCCACCCTTTCGGCAAGTAATTTAACTCTCTGCATTTCCGGAGATTCACCCCAAATCATTTGTGGGCCATTCGATTGTTGCTTTTTCCCCTTCTCTTTGCCGAATGCGTTGAGGAGTATCTCCGAAAGTTGAGTATTGTCAAATGGTTTTACCACAAAATCGGTAGCCCCGATTTTCATTCCTTCTACCGCTAAGGCCACATCGGCATAAGCCGTGAAGAGCACTACAGAAACTTCCGGAGCCATCCGCTTGATCTCTCCCAACCAGAAAAGGCCCTCATTACCATTGTTGATGGTGGCCCTGAAGTTCATGTCAAGAAGAACTACCTGCGGTCTATGCCTACGGATCAGCTCGGGAATAGTGACGGGGGAAAATGTGGTGATCACCTCATCCACTTTCGATTCCATCAGCAATTTCACTGCTGACAGAACATCCCTATTATCATCAACTACAAGCAACTTCTTCATATCGTTTGCAAAAATAGCAATAATTTTAAACAGGCAGGAATATATTTATGAAAAATACACTCCTGCCCTCACTACTTATCTCTAATTATAACTGCGTTTTCTCCACGATTTTACCGTCAAAGAGATTTATCACCCTGTGGGTGTATGCCGCATCATGCTGCGAGTGGGTCACCATCACTATTGTCGAGCCTTCGCGGTTGAGTTCCGTAAGAAGTTCCATCACCTCTTTTCCATTTGTAGAGTCGAGATTACCAGTAGGCTCATCCGCAAGAATAAGATCCGGTTTGGAAACCACTGCGCGGGCTATTGCCGCACGTTGCTGTTGGCCGCCCGAAAGTTGCTGGGGGAAGTGCTTGGCCCTGTGAAGAATATTCATCCTTGTGAGAGCCTCCTTCACCCTTTGCTTTCTCTCAGAAGCGCTGATGTTGAGATACTTCAACGGAAGTTCCACGTTTTCTTCAATGTTGAGTTCGTCGATCAGATTGAAATTCTGGAATACGAATCCTATTTTACCCTTGCGAAATGCCGTACGGTTTTTCTCTTTCAAGCCGGTCACGTCTTTACCGTCAAGGAAGTATTTCCCATCAGTAGGGTTATCGAGGAGACCAAGGATATTGAGGAGAGTGGATTTTCCGCAACCGGAGGGTCCCATGATTCCTACGAATTCCCCTTTCTCAACATTGAGGTCTATGCCGCGCAGAGCGAGTGTCTGCACTTCATCCGTACGGAATGTCTTTGTAAGATTTTCAATTTTTATCATAGTTGTCAGTTTATTTTAAAGAGTTAATGGGATTGGTATTGGCGGCTTTGTTACATTGAGCCACTACTGAAAGGAAACAAATTACAATGGCGATGATAGCCGAGACAGCATATATCCACCAATATACACTGATACGGTAGCTAAACTGTGTGAGCCAATCGTTCATTACGAGATAGATTACCGGGATTGAGATAAGAGCTGCAATAATCACGTAGATCATAAAAGTGCGAACAAGCTTGGTAAGAACTTCCATGCTCGTGCCACCCATCACCTTATGAACAGCGATATCCATTGCCCTCTGACGCACATAATACGTGCTCATCGCCATAAGTCCGAGCATCGAAATCATAATTGCTATCAACGCAAAGATTGAAAGAATGGTAGAGAGGCGTTCCTCATAGTCAAAATCATCCTCAATCTGCTTGCTAAGGTAAGGATTCTCGAAAGCATTATCGGCATAACGGGAAGTATAAATGTCTTCAAATACTTTCCTCACCTGACGCAGTGCTTCATCCTTATCCCCATTTATCTTGATGAGTACATCCCAGGGAGAGAATACCTCAAATGGTTGAGTAATAACAACTCTGAGAGGATGCTGGTCAGTCAACACATTGCCAATCATGAAGTCTTCCAAAACTCCGGCGATCGCGGGATTTTCTTCATAATATGGATAAGAAGGCGAATCTTCATCAAGCCCCAGTTCATTCAATGCACGCTTGTTGAGATAGTGTTTTATCGGAGAGGCGGTATGATTATCCTTAGCAACTTTCAGGCCTAAAAGATCTACAAATACGGAATCCGCAATAAATGATTGGAAAGAAATGGTCTTGCCATCATAGGTCATCGTATTATTGTTGCCACGTCCATGAGGTTCTCCTTGAGAAAAACTCACTTTGTCTACGCATGAAAGCTTCAGTAGTTCGTCTCTGAAGTGCTTGCCATCGGAAGTTTCATATGCATACTGATAAGGCAACACTATTACATTTTCCGGATCGTAGCCTAAGGGCGCCTCTATCATATGCCTTACTTGCAGATACATCGTGATGGCGCAAGCTATCATCGTGATTGTTGCCACATTCTGCACTACAATGAATATTTTTCCGAAAATCATGTTCGACTTCCTACGGAAGGCACCTTTCACCGCTTCAATGGGTTTCATCGATGAGAGAAGAATAGCCGGGATTATGCCGGAAGTCAAACTCATGATCAACAAGACTACCACAAGGAAGAGAACTGTTGAAACATTAATACAGCTCTTTATGTCAATAGGAGTCTTCAGGAGTGCAGAGGCATATGGTTGAAGAAGGAAAGCTAAGCCAATACCCAACAGCATCGACACAGCACAAAGAATAGTGCTTTCTCCGATAAGACGCCACATGATACCCGTTCGACTCTCTCCAAGCAGTCGCCTCGTAGCCATCTCTTTTGCACGTTTACCGGCAAGGGCTACTGTAAGGTTGATGTAGTTCATTATGGCGAACAGGAGAATCACCAATCCGATACTGAAAAGCAGCTTGATTAGCTTGATATTACCGAAATTAAGATGACCCGATTGCATTTCGGAGAAATAAGTTTGATTAAAAGGATATACCTCGAATCTGATATTATCCTCCGGCAGGTTCAGAATCCAATAATCTTTTTTCAGTGCCTCTTCGTACTCTTTCTTACGTTTAGTTAGATCATGACCCTCTTTGGCGAGCAATATTACCTCTGCGCCGGTTGCATTTTGCATCTGAGGTGACACTAACGATGAGTTTACGTATTTCATCATGGAAAAATTGAGGAGCATATCAACCGGCCGCTTATCGTAGGTCATCAAGGCTGTGTTCTTCATAGGTTCCATCACGCCTGTCACCACAAATGGTTCTTCCTTAACATTGAAGATTATGCTCTTGCCCATCGGATCTTCATCACCCCAGACTTTTCTGGCATATTCAGGAGTCACCACAATTCCGGCTGGATTATTAAGCGCGGTCTTCGGATCTCCCTGGATGAGCTTGAAATCGAAAATATTGAAAAAAGTGGAATCAACAAAATAGCAGTTCGTCTCAATCGGTTTGTCATTATAGGTTAACCAGCGAGTATTTCTGAACAGGGCTGTGCCAGATTCTATCTCCGGGAATTTATCCTTGAGCAGGAACTGAATATACCAGTGTGAACCCATCCACTTATTGCCGTCCATCTCCAAGCCAAGGTAAAACATACGGTCGGCTTTTGTGTGCTGTTTGTCAACGTGCCATTCCTGCCAGGTGTAACACCCGATTAGCACCACAAACATCATACTGATTGCGAGTCCGAAAACGTCAATGGCTGTATAAGCCTTGTTCCGGCTCAGGAATTTAAAATATGATTTCATTTTATGTCAGTGTTTAGTCTTCAATACTCAATGATGTGGCATCGCCATAAGATTCATAACCATTAACGATAACCCGTTCTCCAGGCTCCAATCCTTCAAGAACCTCGTAATATTCAGGGTTCTGCCGACCGAGCCGGATATTACGTCTATAGGCTTTCTTCCCGCTTTGGTCTACAACAAATATCCATTTTCCCCCTGTGACTGAATAGAAAGAGCCTCTTGGAATTACAACCGCATCAATAGGCTGACCCAGTTGCAGACTAAGATAACAGGTCTGTCCACTTCTGATATTTGATGGACACTTGTCGGTGAAAATGAATTCAACCTTGAATTTTCCCTCCCTCACCTCAGGATAAACTTTACGGAGCCGGAGATTCATATCCTTGTCGTTGCGTGCTGAAGTGGCAAGCAGATCCTTATGCACACGGTCTATGTAGTGTTCATCAATTTGTCCGGTCACTTTGTAGTTGGTGAGATCGTTGATCTGACCTATCTTCTCTCCGGCATTGATATTCTGGCCTAACTCAACATCCAGCAATCCGAGTTCTCCATCGATGGGGCTCACTACGTTGAGGTGTTCTTTTCTCTTGCGTATCAACTGTATATTCTGCTGCATGTTGGCAAGGTTATCCTCCATCTGGTCTACCTGTGCTATTCTGTAGATGCTGTCCTGGTCCAGACGCTGGTTGATTAGTTTCTGTCGGCGCAATGCCAGTTCATAATCCTCCTTTGCCTGGATGTAATCCTCTTTGGCAATCAGATTGTCGTTGTAGAGTCGCTTCTGCTGCTGGTAAGCCCTTTGTTTTCTTTGCACTTCGAGTTCGAGTTGAGCCTGCTCAGTGCGGTTGTTAAGCCTATCCTGCTCCATTGATATGCGGGTGTTGCGCAAGATATTCTGTTTCTCAGCCAGTTCCGCTTCAGCATTAAGTATCTGAAGATCAAGATTGCTGTTACTCAGCCTGACTATGACATCGCCTTTGTGAACCTGAGCACCCTCCTCAACCACCTTCTCCATTACGATTCCACCCTCTTCCGGGCTGATCTGGACAGTGCTGATCGGCTCCACTCTGCCGTCTACTCTCACATAATCATCAAATTTCTGTGATTTGACATCGGCAATTGAAAGTCCGGTTTTCTCCACCTTATAAGTAGAAGCTATGTCGCTTGTCGCGAGCCAAAGAATCAAGGCCAAAGCGAGAATTCCACATCCTATATAAACCCAGTATATCGGTTTTATTCCTTTTATACCTTTAGGTTTCTCAATTTTTACATCCATAGTCGGTTACCCTTATAATATTCTACAAGTTTTTCTTTCAATAAATAGAGCATATGTTTCTGCAGGAGTTCCACTCGTGAAGAGTAATAAGTGTTGGCAGAAAGCTGAAGGTCGATGAGCGACAACAGTCCCTCCTCATATTTGCGTTTGTTCAACCTGTAAGCCTCGCCATCAGCATCTACTTTGGATTGAAGCGACAGAATTTCCACAGAGTAGCCATCTCTATCGGTTATAGCGGCCACTATCTCATCATGCAACTTACGATTCTGCTCATCCATCTGTTCTTTAGCCTGCTCCAGAGAATACTTTGCACGTTTTTTGCCGGCAAGTCGACTGAGACCGGAAAAGATAGGAATTGATAGTGTGGCAGAGACGTATTCACCACGATTGTTTCTGAACTGTTCTCCAAAATTTGGTGAAGAATATTTGCTGCTCAGGTTTTTATAATATGAAGTTGATATGCCGGCGTTAAGGCTCAAAGTAGGTAACATGTGCCCCTTGGCGATATCGTAAGCATATTTGCTCGACTTCACCAGCAGACGGGAGTTGATTGCTGTCGGATTAGAGAGCAGAGCTGTCATATACACGCTTTCAGCATCCTCGGGAATTGGCATGGGATTGACTGTGCGGTAAACGGTATCAATCTCGAATGTTTCACTTACCGGGTAATTCATGGCAGACCTGAGGGTGAGCATCGCTTGAGTATAGAGGTTTTGCATGTGTACCAAGGAATATTTATCATTGGCCACGGTTGCTTCAGCCTGCACAACATCGGGGCGACCCTTCACTCCTAATTCTTCCTGAGTTTTGGTCAGCCGGAGCATTCCTTCACTCTGATTAAGCTTATCTTCAGCTATCTTGATAGAATTCCTGTAGTAGAATACATCCGCATATGCCATCATAGCGGCTATGGCACTGTCGTCGCGTTTCATCTCCACAGCGTTGACATACCGCTCCCGTTCGCTTCGAGCCTGACGATAACGGTTGTAGGTCTGACCACCATCAAACAACATCATCGAGGCATAGATGCCATAACCGTTGTTGAAAGTTGTGACATCATTATAAGTATTTGTCTCGGGATCAATGTTTCGGCCCCAGCTGAACTGTCCTCCCACTTGTGCCGATACAGAAGGAAAGAAATCAGCGAGCGATTCCTTTCTTGTTTCTGTCGCGGATGCAACATCCCAACGCGCCTGCACCACTGAAGATGCGTGGTCGGCGGCATATGCCATACACTGCTCCATATTCAAGACAGGGATTTCAATCCTGTCTTGGGATGAAGCACTCAGGCTGACTGCTATTGCTAAAGTTGTAATTAATTGTTTCATAACGTCACAATATCATTCAAGGAGCGTGCCAAAAACGTAATTCATTTATTATCAAAATAATATTAAAATCATCCGCAGTAAGGTGTCAAATAATCATACAATTGGCAGTCAAAAAAATTTACATCGCTAATAACAAAACCATACTATTAAACCTATGGATTTTCGAAAATAATATATCCCTCCATGAAATATTCAAATAACAAAAATCGGAGATAGATTATTTTTTATAGTAAAGGCGAGGCCCTGTCGTGCCCAAATCGGGAAGAGTGACTTTTAAATTAACTTTAATCCGGAGAAGATTCAATCAACCTTATTCAGGCGTCAGACGTTTTAATATTAAAGATTTTAAAACAAAAGATTATGGAAAAATTTGATTCTTTGAAACCGCAAGATCCTGTTTCAGTCACTATCTGGGGACCGGAAGGTTCACGTCTTTATCAGTCTACAAACACCGGTTATCACACCGTAGAAGAGGCCGTACGTTTAGCAATAGCAAATGCCGGGTTGATCATCAAACCTGAAGATTGCGTGTTTGAAGTAACAAATCAAGATACGCTCGTATCTCACAAATATCGCTTCAATGCCGACGGCAATCTCGTTCTCATCGTGTAATATTCGAGACTAAGCAATACCTATAATTCACTTAAACATTTATTTTGATTCATTCAAGATTGATTAAGTGATGACTTATTAATACACAAATCATCCCAAGGGTTTTGACTTACCTTTGGGATGATTTTACGTTTCAAGTAGTTTACTTTTAGACTTTCAAAAACCATTTATTTCAGTTGGAGGCCATCACGAAACGCAGAGCCGACGCGTTTCCCCAGTTCAATATACCCGTTACCAATCGGATCAAAACTGATCAACCTCATCTTCTCTACATCAGGCCTTCCATCTTCTCCGAGATATTTCTCATCACAAAGAATGTTTAAAATCTCGGCCACCATGTAGAAACCCGACTCAGATTCAAAGAGCTTTTCTTTAACACGACATTCCATCGTCATAGGAAAACACTCAAACACCGGTGCATCAACCGCTTCTCCCTTATGTGACTGCCAACCGGTCTTTTCCATTTTAGCCGGATCTTTCCTCGCGCTGACAATTCCAACATAATCAGCCGCCACAAGAGTATCAGAAGTGGCAAAAGCCAGTGTAAACTCACCATTACGGTTAAGGTTATCAGTTGTGGCATGAGAACCTAATGAAATAAAGATATCATGATAATCCCACTGGCCACCCCAGGCTGCATTCATGGCATTGGGTGTGCCATCCGCGTTATACGTGCCGATTATCAACACAGGTTGCGGAAGAAGCCATGCATTTGATTTGAACTTTTTCATAATTAACACAACATTAAATTTTATTCTTTTCCCTTAAACATTAATAATATTTATATATTATTGATAAACAATTATATAATGATATATA
>CAZUNU010000057.1:0-11677 GCA_964622105.1 uncultured Sangeribacter sp.
CCTCTAACAGGGTCGCACATCCATTGGGATGTGCGACCCTGTTTCTATTTAGTGCTATCCCTCAACCTAATTCTCTCTCCTTTTTTGCTATTACGGATCAAGGCAAATTTCCTATTGAAAAAAAGAAATGATGAATTTAATTGTAGTGACTACGGCGTACCTGTCATCATCAGTCCTGAATTTAGATCCTTTGTCCAGCAGACATGGCACACCATGCCCATATCTTTCACAAAATAAAACCATGTATTTTCATTAATCCACTAATACTCTTATCAACAATTATTTACAAACTTTATCTACAAGTTATTTACAAGTATGTAGATAACTTGAATTTATTGTCAATAACTTCAGGTAATTGTTAATAACTTGTAAATAAATTAACAATAACTTGTAAATACTGATGTTAATAACTTTGCAGAAATGTTTATAAATTCTGTAAATATCTCGTAATAAAGGTATTTTCAAGTTCCAGTTTCATCCCAATACTAAAAAGATGGAATATAAAAACAGATAATCAGAAAAAAATGCAGGGACAGTACTTTGCAATAGTAGTGAATATCAAATGGAAACCCAAATATGCCAAAGGCATGACCTTTTAATTATTGAGTTTGGATACACCCTCCTTCACAATTGTAATAAAAGCTAAGAAAACTCACCTTCTGCAAAGTCTTGATATTTTCTCATGGAAATTTTGCAGCCTTTTCCAAGAAAATTTTAACCGCTTCCAAGAAAATTTGCAGTCTTTTCCACGGAAGAAATAGCATCCTTTACCAGAAAAAATTCGCCGGCCTCAAAATAAAATTCATTATCGTCTATCATCAAAATAAAATAATTTTAAAGAATTTTTTTATTTTTCTATGCCCCAGAAATAAGTTATATTTTATGTTCGCGCGCGAGGAGAAGAAATTTTACCAATCTATAAAAAAGGCGATAAAACCTTTTTTTGGTTACCCTTGTTATAATGGCATAAAGGCAATCTTGAAGATGAGCGCCAGTCGAAATAACGAATACCGACCGCAGTCTCATTCTCGCCAAGATGTGTCTCGATAGTGTGCTAAAGGAGCTTCAAAACTCCCGAATTAATCAAAACTAAACAATATTTATTATGAAAAAAGTTATTCTTACTGCAGCGTTAGCATTAGGTACAATGTCAGTTGTTTCCGCCCAGCAAGCTATTGAAACCCCGAGTTTCGGTGACAATTGGTCACTTGGTATTAAAGGCGGTGTTACCACTCCTATTACCGGTTACCCATTCTTTAAGAGCATGCGTCCTATTGTAGGTCTTGATCTTAGCAAGAAATTGACTCCGGTCACAAGATTAGGTGCTGAAGGATTATTCGGAATCAACACTTCTAATGTAAGAGGTCCCAAGAGCTCTACAGTATTTGATGAATCATACATTGGAGCATATGGCGCAGTTGATCTTTTCAACCTCTTCGGTGGCTATCCCGGTTACACCCGTCCATTCAACATCGAGGCTCAGGCCGGTGCAGGTTGGGGTCATAAGTTCTTTGCTCACGCAGATGACTACAACTACTTCGCTACAAAAGCTGGTCTTAACTTCAACTTCAATGTCAGCGACTATGTAACTATCTCACTCAGTCCTTCAGTTATCTGGAGAATGACTGGCGCTCCCCAGCCCGAAGACGCTTCCGCTTCTTATGACGGCCGTCGTGCAAACTTCAATATCACCGCAGGTGTTGCTTATAACTTCGGTGGCAACGGCTTCAAAGTTGTAGAACCTTACAATCAGGCAGAGGTTGACGCCCTCAACGGTCAGATCAACGAGCTCCGTGGTGTAGTTGACGCTCAGGCAGCTGAGAACGCAGGTCTCGCAGCAACAGCCGCTTCACTTGCACAGCAGGTTGAACAGCTTCAGAACCAGCCCGCGAAAGTTGTCACTAAGGTAACCAACAACCTTGAGTCAGTACGTTACGTCTTCTTCAAGATTGGTTCTTCTGCTATCGGTGCTGATCAGCAGCCTAACGTAGAGATGATCGCAGCTTACCTCAACAACCACCCCAATAGCAAGGTAGTCATCAAGGGTTACGCTTCTAAGGATGGTCCGGAAGAGCTCAACATCAAGCTTGCTGCCGCACGTGCAAACTCTGTAAAAGACGCTCTCATGAAGCGCTACAAAATACCCGCATCACGCATCCAGGCTGAAGGCTGTGGCATCGGCGAAATGTTTGATGAGGAATCTTGGAACCGCGTTGCAATCTGCGTTCTTGAGGCAGACAAATAATTGCAATTCAGATTATAAAGAAATTCTAAAACCCGAATATCGAAGGGCGGATCTCAAAAGGTCCGCCCTTTTCTTTTATCAACTACTCAACACATGGGCGCAGCAGACCGACGCCCCTATCCCTCATGATAACATAAATTCCCACAACAGGAATTTTCATTGTTCCATCCATAATTGGAATCTCGGAATTTATTATTGATCCGTGAATACAACACCAAAATAATATAAGATTGTCCAAAAGTTTGTAATAGCGAGGATTTCTTTTTAAATTTGTAACTACAAATTATTTACATTGTGATCGATTGAAGAGATTTTTGGATTGAGAATATCTACCAAGAGATACACATGATTGAATCTTATAATGGAAAGGTTTATATTTCAATGGCTCTCGCAGCATTTCAATGATTCTTTAGCTGAGACATGGTCGGTATGGATAACTGTGGCCATCATCGGCTTGATCGCCTGGCTATCTTACCTGATCTGCGTGAGAATACTGAATCCAATCGTGTCTCTGCTCACTCTTAAGACAGAAACCACTTGGGATGACGACCTGCTGAATGATAATGTACTGAAAGCTGTATCACAACTTGCTCCGGCCATACTTATCGGAGTGCTCTTGCCGGATAACATTAATGCAGGGGTAAATGTGTATAAATGGACTGTCAAATTGACAGAGATATACATCCTCTGGGCAGCTATCAATCTTATTGTGGTATTTCTTCGCAGTCTTCAGAATGCTCTCGATGAGCGTCATCTCCTGCGGCAACATAATCTTGAGGTTCTTCGCCAGACAGTGGTGCTCTTTGTGATTCTCATCGGTATAATTATCGGAATCAGCATACTTTTCAACCGTGATCCAATAGGCATACTCACCGGACTTGGAGCTTCGGCTGCTATCCTGATGCTCGTCTTCCGTGACACCATCCTCGGGTTCGTTGCAGGGATTCAGCTGACTGTCAACAAAATGTTAGGACGAGGCGACTGGATTGTAGCTCCCAAAGCCGGTGTGAACGGTGAAGTGGTGGAGGTGAAACTGACCACTATCAAAGTTCGCAACTGGGATAATTCCATCGTGACTATCCCACCCTACACACTTGTATCTGATTCCTTTCAGAATTTCCAAGCCATGAGACAATCAGGTGCTCGACGTGTGTCACGCTCCGTGCTCATAGACCAGACCACCATACGCTTCCTCACTCCCACGGAGTTATCTGAACTGCGGGAGGAAGGACTCGTCAGTGAAGACATTGAAGTTAACGATAGCAAAATAGTCAATTTGTCGCTCTTGAGAAAATACATGGAGTCGTATCTCGAGAACTACCCCGAGATTCTTCATGACGGGACCGGGCGTCCCGAGCTTACTCTTATGGCACGTCAGTTGCAACCCACTCCTCAGGGTGTACCTTTCGAGCTGTATTTCTTTACATCACGCACACAATGGAAACCTTTCGAGCATCTCCAGGCCGACATATTCGATCATCTATATGCTATCATTCCACGTTTCCATCTGTCTGTTTATCAATCACCCTCATCCAATGATTTCCGCTCACCCTCAACTGAGACCGTAAAAATTCCGGAAGTGTGACCTCTCCACTCAGGTAAACCGGGATTTCATATCTCTTTACCAAACAGTTTTTACTCCTTATTATTATAGATGTTTAAGTATTTTGAGCTATCTTTGCGAAATACTTAATACATTGGTTACCCTACAACCCACAAAATAGCGGATTAAGCGTCTCGCTATCCATTATTTAGACTTATTAACCACATCATAAACTAAACCTAAACGATGAAAAAATTCATATTCTCGCTCCTTGTCGGTGGTATGGCTGCCGGAATGTATGCCCAGTCATTCACCGAATGGCAAGATCCTAAGGTTAATGCCGTGAACCGTACTCCTATGCGTTCAGCCAATTTTGCCTATCAGAAAGGAGAAAGCGCCCTTTCTACACAAACTCTCCAAGAATCTGCAAATTATCTGAGTCTCAATGGAACCTGGAAATTCAACTGGGTGAAAGATGCATCTTCACGCCCTACCGATTTCTGGAAAAAAGATTTCAACGACAAAGGATGGGACAATATTCAGGTGCCCGGTGTTTGGGAACTAAACGGGTATGGAGACCCATTATATGTAAACACACGGTATGCCTGGTCAAATTTCTTTGAAAATCAGCCCCCTATCGTTCCAACAGTTGATAATCATGTGGGTACATACCGCCGTGAAATAAAAGTGCCTGCCAACTGGAAAGGAAAAGAGATATTTGCCCATTTCGGCTCTGTCACATCCAACATCTATCTTTGGGTAAATGGTAAGTACGTTGGTTATAGCGAAGACAGCAAGCTCGAAGCTGAATTCAATCTTACTCCTTATCTTGTGCCCGGCCAGGAAAACCTAATCTGTTTTCAGGTCTTTCGCTGGTGTGACGGCACATATCTGGAGGATCAAGACTTTTTCCGCTATAGTGGCATAGGTCGCGACTGCTACCTTTTCGCCCGCGACAAGAAACGCATAGCTGATATCCGTGTGACTCCCGATCTGGAAAACAATTATAAGGACGGTGTTCTGAATATTGATCTTACTCTTACAGCCAATGCCCCAGTTGATCTTACGCTTACCGATCAAGAGGGTAACACAGTGGCAACTGCCACAGCTTCTTCAAGCGGAAAGACAGTGATGAAAGTGGCTGACCCCAAGAAATGGAGCGCGGAGACACCTTATCTATATACTCTAACGGCTTCAATGAAGGGTAATGACGAAGTGGTGCCGGTAAATGTCGGGTTCCGCAAGATAGAACTTACCGATGGACAGATTCTTGTGAACGGCCAGCCCGTACTTTTCAAAGGTGTCGACCGTCATGAACTCGATCCTGATGGTGGCTATGTGGTGTCGCCTGAACGCATGCTTCAGGATATTCAGTTGATGAAGAAACTGAATCTCAATGCTGTGCGCACATGCCACTATCCCGACGATCGCCTATGGTATGACCTTTGCGATAAATATGGACTCTATGTGGTAGCAGAAGCCAACATTGAGAGCCACGGTATGGGTTATGGTGAACACACCCTCGCAAAGAATCCTGCTTATGCCAAGGCACATATGGAGCGCAACCAGCGGAACGTTGAAGCTCAGTTCAATCATCCTTCAATTATTTTCTGGAGTCTCGGCAATGAGGCGGGATATGGTCCGAATTTTGAAGAGGCCTACAAATGGGTCAAGGCTACCGACCCGAGCCGTGCAACTCAATATGAGCAAGCCAGAATGGAGGGCATGACCGATATCTTCTGTCCGATGTATTACGGCTACGAGGGGATGGAAGCTTATGGCAAAGACAAACCATCGTCCAAACCGCTCATTCAATGTGAGTATGCACACGCCATGGGCAACTCCATGGGTGGATTTAAGGAATATTGGGATCTCATCCGTAAATATCCTAATCTCCAGGGTGGTTTTATTTGGGATTTCGTAGATCAGGCTGTACGCACAAAAGGTAAGGATGGTGTGGAAATCTATGCCTACGGCGGCGATTTCAACGCGTATGATCCTTCCGACGGAAATTTCTGTGTCAACGGACTCGTAAGCCCCGACCGTGTTCCAAATCCTCATGCAGACGAAGTGGCCTATTATTACCAGAATATCTGGACTACTCCGGCTGACCTTTCAACAGGAAAGATGAAGGTTTATAATGAGAACTTCTTCAAAGACCTCTCAGACGTAACCCTCGATTGGGTACTCCTCAATAACGGAGTGCCGGTTCGTGACGGTCAAATCGACAAAATTGATGTAGCACCCGGCAAGACCGAAACCATCACCATCCCTTATGGTCAGATCTCTGATCAAGGTGAATGGGCCCTCAATGTGTATTACAATCTCAAGAAAGCCGATGGCCTCCTTCCTGCCGGGCATACTGTTGCTCGCCAGCAGTTTCTCCTGAATGAGGTAAAGGGTGAAGTGGCCATAGCTAATCCTGTGGCTAACAATCTCGGTGAGATAATTCCCGAGATCGTCAATAACCAACGCAACGCGCTGATTGTCAAAGGTGATAATTTCTCAATTGACTTCAATCGTTACACGGGTTTCATGAACAAGTATGTGGTAAGAGGCATGGATATGCTCGCTGAGGAGGGTCAGCTCACACCCAACTTCTGGAGAGCCCCCACTGACAATGATTACGGCGCCGGGCTTCAGAATAAATATGCGGCATGGAAGAACCCTGAGATAAAGCTCGAATCTCTCGATGCTGCTATGGAGAACGGTCTTGCCGTTGTAAAGGCACGCTATTCCATGCCCGGGGTTAAGGCTCAGCTTAATCTGACTTATACCATCAACGGAGAAGGAGCCGTACAGGTAAACGAGGCTCTTACAGCTGATAAGACAGCCGAGGTTTCCAACATGTTCCGTTTCGGAATGCAGATGCAGATGCCTGAATCTTTCAGTAATATAGAGTATTATGGCCGTGGCCCTATCGAGAACTACGCCGACCGGAACAACTCTACTCTCATCGGCCTCTACACTCAGAAAGTGGCTGATCAATTCTATCCCTATGTGAGGGCACAGGAGACCGGCACCAAGACTGATATCCGCTATTGGAAACAACTCAACAATTCCGGCAACGGCCTTGAATTTATTGCAGAGGCTCCGTTCTCGGCATCAGCTTTGAATTACTCTGTGGAGAGTCTTGACGGTGGCTCATGGAAAGCCAACACTCACTCGCCTGAAATCAAGAAAGTAGATTATACGAATCTGCTCATCGATAAGGCACAGATGGGTCTTGGTTGCGTCAACAGCTGGGGAGCCTTACCCTTGAAAGAATATCTCCTCCCCTATGGTGATTACAGTTTCACATTCATAATGAAGCCCGTATTTCATCAGCTTAACAACTAAGCCATCCACTCCAGATATCGAAACAGATAGAGGGCCTGTATTTTCATACAGGCCCTCTATCTGTTTCAGAAGCTGTTTAATGTGTTATGCGATACGGGTATGGGCATCGGTATTACCGGCCCAAATCAGCATTGAAAAGCCATATTATGGCACATGGGTGCGGTATGGAAGTGCCCCAATCTCAAAAGAATTATTGAGCTAAATCAGGCAAAGAATAGCTATCTGAACCAATATAACCCGGGCAAACATGCAGAGAGGGTAAACGGTGGCATAAGCCACTGAGGCACGGTCGCCGGGAAGCGTGCTGTTGGCGTAATCAAGGGCCATCGGATTGGCCATTGAGCCGCATAGCATACCGGCAGTTGTGCCAAAATCGATTCTATATCCTTTCACCGCCACCAGTCCAACTGCAACCGTAGGCACCACAGTAAGGAAGAAGCCTATTGCCACCCAAAGCAGCCCCTCCGAACGGAAAACCGTCTCAAAGAAATGAGCTCCTGAATCTATACCAAGACATGCGAGATAAAGCGCAAGCCCGATGGCTCTCAACATCAGGTTGGCGCTTGCAGTAGTATATGTCACCATATGCAACTGAGGTCCGAACCTTCCTACAAGTATACCCATAATGATCGGTCCGCCTGCCAAACCTAAACGCACCGGCAAGCTTATGCCGGGGAAATGGAAGGGAATCATACCCAATGCCACACCCAACACTATCCCGATAAAGACCGCAAACAGGTTGGGTTCATCAAGCACGTTGACAGCATTACCCAAAAGGGGTTCAATTTTATCAAGAGCCTTGCCCTCTCCAACCACAATGATCTTGTCGCCAAGCTGCAGACGCAGATCAGGAGTGGCCAGCAGAGGCATTCCGCTACGGTAAACCCTACTGATGTTCACCCCATAAAGGTTACGCAATCTTAACGATCCAAGTGTCTTGCCGTTTATCTGGCGACGGGTGACTATGAACGGTTTCGACACAAGCTGACGGTCAACCGCGTTCCAGTCGATGTCTTTTGCGTTCCAGTCGGTCTTATCCTGCTGACCAAACACTATATGAAGAGCTTCCACATCATCAGGGGCACACGTCACAAGAAGATGATCGTGCATCTGTAATTCAGTTGACGAAGTAGGAATCGAGACATCCCCGTTTCTCCAAAGGCGTGAGATTACAAACCGGCAGTTGGTAATATGGGCAATCTCGCCTACTGTCTTCCAGCAGATGCCGGGATTAGTGACCTCAAACTCCGTAATCTTCGGCTTCGGCAACTGTTGCATTGAATGAGGAGAGATCTCATTGGGGCTTATAAATACTTTCCGCATAAGTATAATGCCAAGTATCACGCCTACCACCCCGAGCGGATACGTCACCGCACACCCCAATGCCGGAGTGCTCGCAGGAATGCCCAACTGCGCGAGGGTCTGCTGCACTGCGCCGAGTGCCGGTGTATTGGTAGTGGCGCCACAGAAGAGTCCCATCATGTCTGGCAACGCCACCGGCAGAAAGAACGTTATCCCCACAGCACATATAAGTGTGAGGAAGGCTAACGAGAGGCCAATTAAATTCAGGCGTATGCCTCCATGGGCAACCGAACTGAAAAAACCGGGGCCAACCTGCAGGCCGAGGGCATATACAAACAGTACAAGTCCGAAGTTCTCAGCATACTTCAGTATCTGAGGATCTATCGACAGGCCGAAATGCCCTGCAAGAATACCCACAAAAAAGACAAATGTCACCCCCAATGACACTCCTGCTATCTTTATTTTTCCTAAAGCCAAGCCAAGCGCACAGATCATCGACAACACCACAATCGCTTGTACGGCACTATGATCTACGGCCAGATTTTGTAACCATTCCATATTGATGTTCTACCTAAATAAGCCGGGCGCATCAGTTTATCCAGAAACACGGCTCCACCGGCTCATCTATATAACGCTGTTTGAGGGTTTCTATTTTCATAGAGAGGGAGACGAGAGTGTTTTTATAAGTCTGAAAGCTGTTGTGAAGCCTGAAATATCAAGCATGGTTGAAGAAGGATTAATTGTTGATGCCTACTTAAAATAAAAAAGTTAAATCTCACGTTTTTATGACTGATTACAAAAAGTTTTTAACTAAATTTGCAGATTGAACTAACCAATTTACATTATGACCTCATTTATTATAGCACTCGTTGCGCTCATAGGTGGTTACTTCATTTATGGCGCGCTCGTGGAAAAAGTGTTTGCAAGCGATGCCAAGCGCCCTACCCCGGCATCGACTATGGCCGACGGCATCGACTATGTGGCTCTGCCCACATGGAAAGTTTTCCTGATCCAATTTCTTAACATAGCCGGAGTAGGCCCAATCTTCGGCGCCATAATGGGCATTATGTATGGTCCGGCGGCTTTCCTTTGGATCGTTTTGGGCACAATATTCGCCGGAGCTGTCCATGATTTTATTTCGGGTATGATCTCTGTGAGAATGGGTGGAAAATCCCTTCCCGAAATTGTAGGAAGCGAACTTGGCAATAAAATAAAGATGGTGATGAGCATTTTCACTTGTGTGCTCCTCGTGATGGTGATAGCCGTATTTGTCCGTACTCCGGCCAATCTTCTCGCCACCCTCACTCCCGAGCATCTCAATGCCACATTCTGGGCCGTATGCATTTTCCTCTACTATATCCTCGCCACTCTCCTCCCGGTAGATAAACTCATCGGCAACCTCTATCCGCTCTTTGGATTTGCATTGCTTTTCATGGCAGCCGGAATTTTAGGCTACATGATTTTCAACGGCATGGATATACCTACCGGTTTCTCCGACGGTCTTTTCAACCGTCATCCGGCCGGTGAGGCAGCTCCCATCTTCCCGATGATGTGCATCTCAATAGCTTGTGGAGCAATCTCGGGTTTCCATGCCACCCAAAGTCCGATGATGGCACGCTGCATTCAGAATGAGAAATACGGCCGTCCCGTGTTTTACGGAGCCATGGTGTCGGAAGGTGTGGTGGCTCTCATCTGGGCTGCAGCAGCAATCACCTTCACCGGTGGTTACGAAAAACTTGCAGGCTACATGGCTGATAACGGTGCAGACGCGGGCATTCTCGTGCACGAGGTTTGTGTGAAGTGGCTCGGCACATTCGGAGGCATACTTGCCATCCTGGGCGTGATCGCCGCTCCTATTACCACGGGCGACACAGCCATGCGTTCACTTCGTCTCATTATCGCTGACTCAATCGGCGTTCAGCAGAAAAAATTCTTGAAACGTCTGCTTGTCACCTTACCTATCGTAGGCGTCAGCTATCTGCTCATCAATATCAATTTTGATATACTGTGGAGATACTTCGCCTGGTGCAACCAGACTCTTTCAATCTTCACTCTATGGGCATGCACCGTATGGCTCGCACGTCATAACAAGGCTTATCTCATCACCATGATCCCGGCCATGTTCATGACTATGCTCTGCATCACTTTCATCTGCTATGCACCGTTGGGTTCTTACGTGGAGGGTGTGGGTCTGCCGATGCTTTACAGCGAGACAATCGGTCTTGTGGCCATGTTCATCTGCACTTTCTTCTTCTTCCAATGGAAACGCCAGCTCTCAGCAAACTCTATGCTTGCTGCTGACTGATATAGCTTATCACTAACCCGTTAACCCCTGTTCTAATGTCGCTACGCTCTCTTATATCCGCTGTCCTGATGCCATTGGCAGTTTCAGCCATTGCCGTTCAGCCGCTCTCCGGCTTTGAATATGGATTCATTCCCGGTCCGGACGGCATGGAATGGCAATCGCCGCAACGTCTCGCTCTCAACAAGGAGCAGCCTCACGCATGGTTTTTCTCATTCTCCTCTGTGAAAAACGCTCTCAAGGTGCTACCGGAACATAGTGAGTTTTACCGCTCGCTTGATGGCAAGTGGAAATTTCACTGGGTACCAACTCCGGCTGAACGTCCTGCCGGATTTTATCTTCCGGATTACGACACGGAGAGTTGGGACGTAATCGACGTGCCGGGCAACTGGAGCGTGCAGGGGATACAAAAAGATGGCTCCCTCAAATATGGTGTGCCTATCTATGTCAACCAGAAGGTGATTTTCTATCATCAGTATAAGATAGACGATTGGCGCGAAGGCGTGATGAGAAAAGCACCGGAGAACTGGACCATTCACGATTATCCAAACGAAGTCGGTTCCTATACTCGCCATTTCAGCATACCCGATCAATGGAACGGCCAAGAGGTCTACATCAACTTCGACGGTGTGGATTCCTTCTTCTATCTCTGGATAAACGGGAGGTACGTAGGCTTCAGCAAAAACTCACGCAACACTGCCTCCTTCAACATCACCCGATATTTGCATCCCGGAGAAGAGAACAAGGTAGCAGTGGAGGTTTACCGTAATTCTGACGGTTCTTTCCTTGAATCGCAGGATATGTTCCGCCTTCCTGGCATCTTCCGCTCCGTATATCTCACATCCACTCCTAAGGTAAGCATCAGCGATTTGCAGGTGCTTGCCGATATGGATGGAAAGGTAGATATCGATGCACAGGTAAGAAATCTCTCTGAGAAAAATGCGCA